>JAAYJG010000191.1 GCA_012523055.1 Ruminiclostridium sp.
TATAACAACGGAAGCGATTGCTTGCAATCGCAACACACTGTTATTGCAACGGCAGGTTTTGCTTTAGCAAAACCATCACACTGCAACAACGAAGCTTCAGCTTCGTTATATCGAGGCGGGAGAAGAAGTTTTTGCTTGCAAAAACTAGCACTGAGCGACCTGTAAAACATATGCTCGCCGCCTGATTAAGGTAATCGGTACCCGCCACCACACGTTTTTCAGCCCTTAGCTGAAAATACGTTAAGAGGTGGGGCGGGGGCCCATCTGGCCTCGTTATATTGGTCGACGCATGAAAGAAGAATAGCACATATCGCCTCAAACAATGATGTATTTACCATAAATCTGCTGCCAGCATTTCAAATGAAACCGGCAGATTTGCAATTGCATACGCTTGTTTGCATTGCTATAATAAGGCTTGATCAACCTAATCTGCTTTAACAAATGACAGGTTTTCACTGACAGGATCTGAGAAAGAGGAGAGTTTTATGACAAAGCTTCGTTTCCCGGAAAACTTTATATGGGGTTCGGCTACAGCATCCTATCAAATAGAAGGTGCAGCCAATGAAGATGGCAGGGGAGAATCCATTTGGGATCGTTTCTGCCGTAACCCCTGGAATATCGCCGATGGCAGCAGCGGTGACATCGCTTGCGACCATTATCATCGTTTTGAGCAAGATATTGAACTGATGAAATATCTGGGCTTGAAATCCTACCGATTATCTCTCGCCTGGCCTCGAATTTTTCCTGATGGAATGGGTACACCCAATCAGAAAGGCATGGAGTTTTATAAAAAGCTTATTGCTTTACTTGTGAAAAACGGCATCAAGCCAGCAGTTACGCTGTATCATTGGGACTTGCCCCAGAAGCTTCAAGATATCGGCGGGTGGGCAAACCGCCAGGTGGCGGATTTCTTCGAACAATATGCCCGATATGTATTTAAGGAACTGGGTGATCTGGTGCCCATGTGGATCACGCTGAATGAACCTTTCTGTTCGGCTATTGTAGGCAATTGGGTTGGACGCCATGCACCGGGGCTGAAGGATTACAAAACCGCCCTGCAGGTGGCCCACAATTTGCTGCTGGCTCATGGCAAAGCGGTTCAGGCATATCGTGAATCGGGTTTTAAGGGTGAGATTGGGATCACACTGAACATGAATTATGTTTACCCAAAAACAGATTCGGACGAAGACAAGGCAGCGGCGGAGATGTCTTTTGTTACCGTAAGTCGGTGGTTTGCAGACCCAGTCTTAAAGGGCTGTTACCCCGCAGAAGCGTTGAAATGCTATGAGAGCAAGGGTGTTATGCCTGAATTTGAAGCGGGGGATATAGAGATCATTCATCAGCCAATTGACTTTCTGGGTCTGAACAATTACTACAGCCTCATCGCTGAAAAAGACAGTCATGGCTGGCCTTGTGCGTTTAAGACCACTCATTTTGGTGAGGATTTTACTGAAATGGGCTGGGGCGTGAACCCCAAGGGGCTTTATGATTTATTGATGTGCCTCCAACGGGACTATAACGGGGTGAAGCTGTACATTACTGAAAATGGTGCCGCATTTCGTGATATGGTTTCTGGTAACGGAGAAGTAGATGATCCAAACCGTCAGGAATTTTTACGCAGGTATCTTGCCGAGGTACACCGTGCTATCCAGGATGGGGTAAACCTTCACGGTTATTACCTGTGGTCCCTGTTGGACAATTTTGAGTGGGGACATGGGTATACAAAGCGGTTTGGAATTGTTTATGTAGACTACAAAACCCAAAAGAGAACCATCAAGAAAAGCGGGCATTGGTACAAACAGGTGATTGCAGACAACGGGTTTGAAGTGGTTTAATAAGCGGCGGGGCCAGGCTCCTTGGTTTAAATGAACCAAGGAACCCTCGGCTCAAGCTTTCTATTCGTAAACTTTGCTGTTTTAAATTAATTCAATTCGATAAACAGGAACGGCTGCTCTATAGTAGAAATGAATTGTAAATGGAGGTATATTCTACAAGAAACTCCCTGGAAGTAATAAATATGTATCAAAAAATTAACCTTTGAGTAAAACAGGGGCTTTGTGATTAATATACAAATAAACCACCAGCCTTATGCTCTCTTTTTATAACGCCAGTATATGATATACGGCACAAATGCAAAGATGAAAATGAATTCTTTTGCCATATACGTAGCTGTGCCATCTGCGTGAAACTGCCTGGGGATCTGATCCGGAAGGAAAAAGTATGCGACCGTACAAATCACCAAAGGGATGATTAAGATAGCAAGTTCTTTAAACTTTATATTTTTCAAAATAAATCAACCTCTTTTTTCTATTCATGAAAGATAATCATTGTTACCACAGAAATAGATCTGATTACCCTCAGATTATCAAGAATACACCAAAAATATTGATAATGCAATTCAATCCTACTTCATAGTGAAATATTTCTTTCTTTCAGCCTTTCTTAAGATAATCTTAAGGTTTCCAATAGGGGATGGAAAGCAGGGCCTTGTATGATGTATCTGTAACCAGGGTTGATGAGTTCTTCAACCTGGCAGATAAGGAGGTACATCATGATCGAGTGCAAAAACCTGATCAAAAAATACTACAAGGCAACAGTAGTATCCAATCTCAGTTTCCACGTAAACAGCGGAGAAGTTTATGGACTGCTGGGCGCTAACGGCGCGGGGAAAACAACCACCATTAAAATGATCCTGGGCCTGACAAAAATAGATAGCGGTGAAATAAAGGTGCCCGACGGAATTTCTATCGGTTATTCGCCTGAAACCCCTTACTTTTATCCATTCCTGACCGGAACAGAAATACTGGAGTTCTATTCGAAAATCCAAAAAATTCGCAAAGCGGATGCAAAGAAGCAAATTGAAGAGATTCTGGAGAAGGTTGGTCTTGCAGCAAGTGCCCATAAAAAGGTTAAAGCTTATTCAAAAGGAATGCTGCAAAGGCTTGCGGTAGGGCAAGCCCTTTTGGGAAACCCCGATTTACTGATACTAGACGAACCCACATCAGGCCTTGATGCCTTGGGCAGGCTGGAAATGAAGAATTTGATCCTGGAGTTGAAGCGGGAAGGGAAGACCATTCTGCTAAATTCCCATATCCTCAATGATGTCGAAAAGGTTGCAGACAGAGCGATTATTTTGAAGGAAGGCATCAAACTGGCCGAGGTGGATTTGCAGAATAAGAATGAAAACATCAATCTTGAAGAAATTTTCATCCATGCGATAGGAGGGATGCAGGATGCTGACCATCACGATGAATACCTTTAAGGAAAAAGTACGCAGCAAAGCTCTCTACATAACCAGTATCACGGGCTTTATCCTGATGCTTCTGATTACAACGGGAAATGGGTTGTCCATCAACGAGCAAAAGGTTCTCCTGTTTGAAGACAGGGTGCCTGTGGCTATGTCCGTCATGCAGTTTCTCGGAAGCCTTTTAGCCATCATGATTTCCCTCCAAACCATACCCAATGAGTTTGAACGAAAAACAACGCATTTGATTTTATCCAGAGGGGTTAAGCCATGGCAATATATGTTCTCACTGACGACAGGAAACATTTTTACTTCATTGGTATTCACACTTTCCATTTATAGTTCGCTGATTGTTTTTTGCCTGGTTCTGGGGAAAGGAAACCTGCTGCTGCACACACTGGCCAGTATTCTTGTGCTATCCATCAATACAATGCTGTTAAGCGGTATTGTCAGCGTGCTGAGCATCCGGGTCCCTGGATTTATCAATGGGATCGTTGGCCTTATTCTATATTTTCTTGGGGTATTCCACAGCCTTCTGGAGACAGTATCCAATGTGTTGGAAGGTGCGAAGGGAACCCTTTTGCAGACATGTCTGTGGTTAATCCCGAACTTCTCGGAGGTTCAAAGACAGGCTTCCAATATTCTGCTAAGCAGGACGGTGGACATTGTTCCCGTGCTTGTACAGCTTTTGTTCCTTTACATCGTTCTGGGCTTAACCTTCTTACCGGTTCGAAAGGAAGTGTGAGAGATGAAGAAGTTTTTGATCGTTTATGGCCTTATCGGTATTATTCTTGTGACCCTGTTAATTTGCTTCAGCAGCACTGAACTTCCCGAAATTAATCAAACACTTTATATTCAAGCGACCCAGCTAAGTGACAGAGTGACAGAAGAAATCTGGCCTGGGTACAGTTTCAAATCCTACCCTGTTGCCATACGGAAAGGAAATACTGATTATGTTTTTCATGGGGATAAATGCATCAAACGAAAGGCGGCTCTTCCGATAATTGCCGCAACTGCTTATAAGCATGAAGGCGAGATCAATATTTTCATGCCGTCAAAGGCGGATATGGATTCCCTGGGGCAGATCGCAGAAGGCCTTTCAGAAAGCCAGGAGCAGTTCTTCATTACCGGGTTTGCATTGGATAAAGAAGGAATATCCGACAACCGATATGTCGCCATTCTTTTTCATGAGGGGCTTCACGCATACCAGCTTGAGCATTTTAAAGATAACCTGTTTAATGCCATGCCGGACAGCTCGCATGAACATGAAGAGGTTCTAAGACTGGTTGATACGGATACAACCATTAGAAACCTGTATGCCCGCGAGAATGAAGCCTTTTATGATATTCTTCAGCTTCAGGACAAAGGTGAACTGAAAGGGAAGATATCCCGATATTTAACCATAAGGGAAGAACGAATACATACCTTTCGGCAAAAGTATGGGGATGGGAAAACGGACCTTCTGAAAGTGCTGGAAAACTATTATGAAAAGGTTGAGGGGACTGCCAGGTATACAGAGGCTCGGGCTGCCAGGCTGCTTGGAGATGATGATTTGTATCGGGAATACATACAGAGCCTGCAGGTGAATATGGATGGCAATGAAAAGTATTACAGAAGCGGTATGGCGATGAGCCTGATATTTGATGAGTTGAATCCTGCTTGGAAGGAAGAGGTATTCTCCAAACCGGAATCCATGTTTGAATTGTTGGCTGATTACGGGAGGGCTTTGGATGAGCAATAAGATATTGATCGCGGATGATGAAAAGGAAATTGTTGAGCTTCTGAAGCTATACCTTGAAAATGAAGGGCATACCATAATCGAAGCATATGACGGCCTTGACGCGCTGGAAAAGTTGAAAGCAAAGGGTGCGGATCTTGCCGTGATTGATATCATGATGCCCGGATTGGATGGTTTCAGCCTGACAAAGAAAATACGTGAGAAATACAACATCCCGGTTATCATTCTGTCAGCCCGATCGGAGGATAAGGATAAAATTCTGGGTCTTGGCCTTGGGGCTGATGACTATATCGTGAAACCCTTCAATCCGCTTGAGGTGGTTGCCAGAGTGAAAGCGCAGCTGAGAAGGTTTTATCAACTGAACAGGGAACCCGAAAGGGATGCGCAGGAAGATAAGCTTTGCGCAGGGCCGTTTATTCTGGACAGGAGAAGCTGCAGCTTTTACAAGGATGGGGTGGAGATTGCACTGACATCGACTGAGTATAAAATACTGGTGATGTTGATGGAACAGCCGGGCAGGGTGTTCACCAAGGTGCAGATTTATGAAAATGTCCGCGGCGACTATTTTGACGGGGATGACAACGCCATCATGGTTCATATCAGTAAGATTCGTGAAAAAGTCGAGGATGAGCCCGGGAACCCCAAATATCTGAAAACCATCCGCGGCATTGGTTATCGGTTTGACAAGAGGGTTTCGCCATGAAAAAGAAAAGAATTTATACCACGCTGATAAAGAACTACATCGTTTTCATCTCATTTATGCTTTTGATTTGCATTGTTTCTTTCATTCTGCTTGGGGTTCTGATGTCAAAAAGCGCAATGGAACAAAAGCTTCCCGCAATTACCGCGGATGAGATAGTTAAGGACAACTATAAGGATATTGACATTTCTGATATCAAATTATTGGACGGCTGGGTTGAAATCCTGGATGAAAACAACAGGGTTATTCATACCATTGGAAATAAGAAAACAACGGCAACGGTATATCAGAATGCTGATTTGGTAAACCTGTTCGGATACCATGACAAACAGGATTACCTATATACTGGAGCTGCATTTAAAGAGCCCATCAGCCAGAAAGAGTACATTTGTCTTGTAGTTCTGCCTCACGATAAAATTGACATAACCATGAATATCATCAATGCTCCATTAGAAATTTCTAAGACGGTTTTAAGCAATATATTGATCGTTTTAGTCTTCTTTCTGATATTGTTTGTTCTGAATATATTTCTCTATAGTAAATGGACTGCCCGACGTATCAGCGCTCCATTAACCAGTATAACCTCATCAATTCAACAAATGAGCGGCGGCGATTTGTCCACGCGAATGGATTTCAAGGCGGAGAATGAATTTCTGCAGATTCGGGATGCTTTCAATCAAATGGCGGATAAGCTTCAAAACGCTGAGGAAGAAAAGAAGAGGATGGAAAAGGAGCGGAACCAACTGTTCATGGACATTTCGCATGATCTAAAAACCCCCATTACAACCATACAGGGTTATGCGCTGGCACTTAGCGAAGGAATGGTGGAGCAGGAGGACAAGAAACAGCGATATCTGCAAACTATTTATGATAAATCCGTAAGGGTTACAAACCTCATTAACAACGTATTTGACCTGGCAAAGCTTGAAAATGCAACCCCGCAGTTACAAATACAAAACTATGACTTGCCCGAGTTTCTGCGCAAGATGGCCGCTGCGTTTTATGAGCAGATTGAGCAGAAGGGTATGGCACTTGACTTTAACACCACGGTAAACAAGCTGGAAATACCATTTGATACGAAGGAAATGGAGCGAGTTGTTGCCAATCTGCTTAGCAATGCTTTACGTCACAACCAACCCGGGACGACAATTAAGATATCACTATTTGAGGAAGAGGATTCGGCCATCATTGAAATAGCAGACAATGGAGCGGGTATTCCGGATGAATTAAAAGATATTATATTCTCACCTTTCGTACGCGCAGATACCTCACGAAGCAGCGATGGCGGCACAGGCCTGGGTCTGGCCATTGCAAAGAAAATCGTGGAGGGGCATGGGGGGAGATTGGAATTGGTTACTGGAAGAGATGAATATAGGACTGTGTTTAGGATTTTTTTGAAGAAATGAAAATGGCCCTATCTCCCAAAATTAAAGTCTTTATTGGAGAAAACATATTGCCAGTTATCTACACTTGATCACTTGAAGTTTTGCGAGTATATTATAAGGCTTATAAACCAGTAGATTGGCTCTTCCGTGGGCAAGTGAAGAAAACCCCATAACAACGAGAAGTATTCAAAATGTGTTTAAGCGTGCATGTCTAAAAGCAAACATTAATGCAAAGGCAACAGTGCATTGGCTACGCCATTATGGTGAGAGATATAAAATGGTGAGTGAGGACAGCAAACCAGCAAAACCAGTATGTAGCTCATCATTTCACTCACCATTTTATCATTGCCTTCCAAGCGAGATCAGGAAATCCATCAGATTTTTATCATCCGACCAATCTGGCAGTTCACTTGTCGGCAGGATGTCGACATATGCCGCCTCCAGTGCTTTCCTCCGTGTCTCAGTATCCGCCCTGGCGTAGATTTGAGTGGTACTACAGTCGCTATGCCCCAAAAAATCCCTGATGTAGATCAGGTTGACACCGGATTGAAGTAAATGAACACTTTTGCTGTGCCTAAAAACATGCGGTGTGACAGAAAAACGTACGTTGAATCCATCGCATAGGCTTGCCAAAGTGACATATTTATCAATGATATAAGATATACCCCAGCGTGTAAGCTGCTGTTTCTTCTGGTTCACAAACACATACTGTTCTCCACCGCTAACTCCCTTGTTGCTCGAACTGCACCGTAAATATGCTTCCAAGAGATTTTTTGTTTTCTCCATGATTGGAACATGGCGAGTCTTTTGACCTTTTCCATGCAAAGTGATCACAGCAAGCTTATCCAAACGTAAATCCTTAACTTTCAAATCTATAATCTCCTGAACCCTTGCAGCACTGTCGTACAGCACAGCCATCAGTACCATGTCCCGAAGTCCCTTTTTGGTTGAGGAGTCAGGCATCGACAGCAGTATTTTCATTTCTTCACCAGTAAGGAATGGCACAACTGTTTTTGCACACTTTTTATCAGGAATATTCAGTATCCTCTGAAACTCGAACAGGTTCTCGGGAGACTGTTTCTGTACAAACCTGACAAATGAATGGATTGCCACCAACCGCTGATTTCTGGTCGTTACACTACAGTTCCGCGTAGATTCAATCCAGTTCAGAAAATCAACGATCGTGTCACGGGTCAAATCCTCCATGGACAGGTGCTCAGGAGTAATCTCTTTGGTCTGTTCAAAGAAGGAAAGCAACAGTTTAAAAGTCACGGAATACGACTGGATAGTGTGGCGGCTGACATTCTTCTCGCCGGGCAGATATTTGCCAAGAAACTTCGTGAGGTAATATGGCAAGTCAGCTTTCGTCATAAATGATCCCACCTTCCGGTATAACGTATCCGAACTCTGCTTCAACACGCTGTACAATATCAGGATAAAGGTCAGAAGTCAGCCGCAGATAGTACTGGGTGGCACGGAAGTCCGAATGCCCCATGTATGCTGAAAGGTATGGCAGCATAACAGTCAGGTCGTTTCCAGCCAAAACCCAATTTTTAAGGCATTTGACTGCAAATCCGTGGCGAAAGCTGTGAACTCTTGGGCCTATAGCCGTGTGGGGGATGTCAGCCATAATTCAATAAGAGTATTAACTAAGCGTCAATCTGAGTTTGCAGAAAAAATAAATGAGTTAGATCTCAATATACCTGATTATAAAATCGTGCATATTGATAATATTATAATAGATGAATAAATTAAGGAGCCGCCGTTCTGGCGACTTCCGAGTCACGGGGCAGCCTACGTCAACTAACAACGCATGCCCATAAAGGTGCGGATAGCAAAATCATGAAGATGGGCTACCGCAGGTCATCTCACGAAGAATGACCGCACCACATTCCTTCAACGGGCGCAAGCGCGCCTGCGAAGAAAGGCTCTGTGGGTCCGGTTCAGCAGCACCGGGTATGCAAACGTTAGCAGAAAGAATGCGCATTATCATCTGGGTAGGCCTCTGGAGAATATAAATGTTAGTGTATAATTTCTGAAGGCAGTAAAGATGGCAACTGTATAATAATGTAAAATAATAAAGGGAAGAGATAAACTCTTCCCCAATCCATCAAAATCATCTACAATGGAATTTACGAAAAAACA
>JAAYJG010000192.1 GCA_012523055.1 Ruminiclostridium sp.
GAGGCCCGATGTCCCCCACCTCTATAGGTGGCGGGTACCGATTACCTTAATCAGGCGGCGAGCATATCTCCCGCCTCGATATAACAGTGTGTTGCGATTGCAAGCAATCGCTTCCGTTGTTATAATGTACCCGGCATAGACGCGATTAACAAGTGAAAGTATGGGAGCTGGCAACTGCAAACCATTTTCAAACACATGCGTGGCCTCGGACGTTTCCATTGTTACCAAAGCTGGAAGACGGCTCTGAACAGAGGGGTCCGGGGTATTCCATTCGAGAGAAATATTATAAATGATGTATTGAAAATAGAAACAATGTCAATACTGAATTCATGACGAACATTCGTTAACAACGGCGAATTTGACAGTGAAATGAAAGCGGTCAGAATGTTGAGGCGAAAAGCCTGAATGTGAAGAGGTGATTTCAGTGAAAATGGTGTTGACATTGGAAAAGAAAAAAGGAATGAATCAAGCAAACAAATGGATTCTGGCTATCCTCTATTCTTTGATTTTTATTTTTTTGTTATTCTGTTTTTATTCGGAAAAGGTGAACCAGGATCTTTCGGACAGCATGATCCGCCTTCATATTGTGGCCAACAGTGACAGTGATGCCGATCAAGCCTTAAAACTTCGTGTGCGGGATGAAGTCATCACCTACATGACCGAGCGCATGGACAGTCTTCAGACGAAGGAAACTGCCGGAGCTTATGTGAAGGATCATATTGGTGAACTCGAGACAGTTGCAAACGCCGTGATTGCCAAAGAAGGCTTCAGCGATTTGGCCAGAGTCTCTTTTGGAAAATATCCATTCCCCACAAAGCAGTACGAAAATGTGATCCTCCCTGCGGGGTTTTATGATGCTTTGAAGGTTGAAATAGGCCAGGCGGAAGGGCAGAACTGGTGGTGTGTGATGTTTCCGCCGCTGTGCTTCGTGGATGATACAAAGGGAGAAATGGAAGAGGATTATATGGATGTGCTGAAACAGGAGCTGTCATCACAGGAATTGGACCTCGTTCTGGCATCGAACCCTGAGACTGAAATTCCTGTAGAAATCAAGTTCAAGATTGTGGAGATTTTTCAGGAATCAAAAATAAAGCTGGCCGGGCTTTTCCGAGGGATTATCCGCTTCGATTAAGATTGGTGAAAACAAAGCCGGGGCTACGAAAAATCGTACCCCCGGCTTTTTAGTGCGCTTGAACAGCTTTTTTACACTGAATCAATACTTGCATCAGCAATTGATTTATAATATACTCTTAATGATAAAAAGTTATTACCAGATAATAATCTCTGCTAATGAACATAGTTAATAAAAGGGGTGCTGGATATGAATTATTTCCTGACGGAAGAACAGCAAATGATAAAAGAACTGGCCGCAAGAATAGCCGATGAAAAGATTGCTCCAGTGGCGATAGAATATGATCGGGAAGGGAAGTTTCCCCATGACATCATGAAGCATATCGCCCAGTCTGACCTGTGCGGCGTTTATATCGAAGAAAAATATGGAGGCCTCGGGGGCGGCGTGTTTGAGATGTCCCTCGTGGTTGAGGAGTTAAGCCGGGCTTGCGGCGGCATTGCGTTGGCTTTTGCAGGAACGGGGCTGGGTACCTTTCCAATCATTCTATTTGGAAACGAAGAGCAGAAGGAAAAATATCTTCCCGATATCGCAAGCGGAAGTAAAATGGCTGCGTTTGGGCTTACCGAGGCCGATGCCGGCAGCGACGCGGCGGGGATTCGAACAACTGCTGTACTCGATGGCGACAGTTATGTTTTAAATGGCACAAAGCAGTGGATCACAAACGGCGGTGAGGCCGATATCTACACCGTAATTGCCTGCACCAACCGCTCTAAGGGAGCCAGAGGCTTCTCGGCTTTTATCGTGGAAAAGGGCACACCCGGGTTCTCTTTTGGTAAGAAGGAAGACAAAATGGGCATCCGCGCATCCTGTACCAGGGAATTGGTTTTTGAAGATTGCAGAATTCCGAAAGAAAACTTGCTGTCACGTGAAGGCATGGGCTTTATTGTTGCCATGAAAACTTTGGACAGAACCCGCCCCGGTGTTGCAGCCCAAGCTTTGGGCATTGCCACCGGTGCGTTCAATGCCGCGCTGAAATACTCCCGTGAAAGGGTACAGTTCGGTCAACCTGTTTCCTCGTTCCAGGCCGTTCAGCACATGCTGGCCGACATGGCCATTCAAATCGAGGCCGCCAGATGCCTGGTGTACCAAACCTGCAAGCATGTGGACAGCGGCGCGAAGGATATTTCCAAAGAGTCGGCGATGGCCAAGGTCATGGCTTCCGATACGGCTATGAAGGTGACCATTGATGCAGTTCAGGTGATGGGCGGCTACGGTTATATGAAGGAATATCCTGTTGAGAAGATGATGCGTGATGCCAAGATCACTCAGATCTATGAGGGTACCAATCAGATTCAAAGAAACGTCATCGCACTCGAGTTGATCAAACAAGCATCCCAATCAAAGTAATGCCAGGAGGAACGAGGCTTTGAATATTATCGTATGTGTGAAACAGGTTCCCGGAACCAATGAAGTGAAAATCAACAAGGAAACCAATACCATCATCCGTGAAGGTGTAGAGGCCATTATCAACCCCTTCGATGAATATGCCATAGAAGAAGCCGTTCGGATCAAGGAAAAGATGGGCGGCGAAGTAACCGTTATTAGTATGGGCATTCCCAAGGTTGCCGACCTGCTGCGCGAAACCGTGGCGGTGGGTGTGGACAATGCCGTTTTGTTAAGCGACAGGGCTTTTGCCGGCGCAGACAGCCTTGCCACAGCCTATGCGCTGTCCATGGGAATTCGAAAAATTGGAGCGTACGATGTGATCATCTGCGGAAAGCAGGCAACCGATGGGGACACAGCCCAGGTTGGGCCCAGCCTTGCTGAAAAGCTTGGAATTCCGCATACCACCTATGTACGCAAAATTGAGGAAATCACACCCAATACCATCCGTTGTCAGCGCATGACCGACGATGGATATGAAGTGATAGAAATGCCTCTACCGGCTGTGATTACCGTTGTAAAGGAAATCAACGAGCCCAGGCTGCCCTCCATCAAGGGAAAACTGAAAGCCAAAAAAACGGAAGTGACAGTTTATACCGCCGACGATATAGGCGCTGATAAAAATTTTTGCGGCTTGAAAGGCTCTCCGACCCAAGTGGTGAAGACCTTTGTACCCGTCCATGAAATCAAAGCTGAAATGCTCGACGGCACTGCGAAGGAACAGGCACAAAAGCTTGCGGATAAATTACTGTCCACGCAGTTTATGACCTGCAAATAGCTTGGCTTGAAAGAGAGGTTTATAACCATGATAAATATTTTGATTGAAAAATGCGTCGGGTGCAAGCTCTGTATCAGCACCTGCCCCTTCGATGCGATAAAGGTGACCAATCGGAAGGCAGCCATACAGGACAACTGTACCCTATGCGGAGCCTGCGTTTCTTCTTGCAAGTTTGAAGCAATAGACTTTCAAAAGGATGAATCCGAAGGCGTATCCGATCTGACGTCCTATAAGGGGGTCTGGGTTTTTGGCGAACAAAAAAACAATATGGTTACACAGGTGGTGACCGAGCTGCTCGGTGAAGGCCGTAAGCTTGCTGATACGCTTTCGGTGCCCCTTTCGGTTGTTCTGATCGGACAGGATGTGGCGGGACAAGCCCAATCCCTGATTTCCTACGGCGCTGACCAGGTGTATCTTGTCGAGCATGAATCCCTGAAAAATTATAATGACGAATCCTATAGCGATATTTTTACGCAGCTGGTGAAAAGGTATAAACCTGAAATTATTTTAATTGGAGCCACTACCTATGGGCGCTCTTTGGCTCCGAGGGTTTCATCCCGCCTGAATACCGGCCTTACCGCCGACTGCACAGGCCTGGAGATCGATCCCGAAACCCGTAACCTGATGCAAACGCGCCCGGCCTTTGGTGGAAACCTGATGGCCACTATCATCTGCCCGAACCACCGACCGCAGATGTCAACGGTCAGGCCGAAGGTGATGAAGCCCATGGAACCCGATGCATCCAGAACCGGCAGCGTGATCCGTCCGGAAGTGAATATTCCGGTCGATTTAAAGGTAAAGGTGTTGGACGTGGTTCAAACCCTTTGCGAAAAGGTGAACCTGACCGAAGCCGACATTATTGTTTCGGGCGGCCGGGGCATGGGCGATCCGAAGAACTTTACCTTGATTGAACAGCTGGCCGCTGTCCTTGGGGGCGCCGTGGGGGCTTCCCGCGCAACAGTGGATGCCGGCTGGATTGATTACAGCCATCAGGTGGGGCAGACTGGTAAAACCGTGGGGCCCAAGGTATACTTTGCCTGCGGTATCTCGGGGGCTATTCAGCATCTGGCGGGAATGTCATCGTCTGATGTAATTATAGCGATCAATAAAAACCCCGATGCACCTATTTTTAAGGTGGCTACCTTTGGTATCGTCGGAAACGCCCTTGAGGTGCTGCCTGAATTAATAAGGGAATTCAAGGCGAGGCTGGGGTAAAATAAAATACTATGCAAATGTGAGTACCGAATAACATTCCTGCTCATCACTTCCGGGACGCGAAAAACACTTGCGTTCCCTTTCTTTTTAAACCGGGACTTGACGGGGGAAGTGAAAAATGGATATGATAGGGTGAGAATGGAAATAACACTGAAAAACGCACAAATCAGAGGCGAATTCACAGAAAAATGCACGCATGAGGGGGCCGGAGGTTAGGTTTGAAAAATATCAAAATCCTGTATGAAGACAATCATCTGCTGGCGGTGGAAAAGCCTCAAAACCTTCCGGTTCAGGGGGATATCAGCGGCGATGCGGATCTTCTTTCCCTGCTGAAGCAATACCTTCGTGAAAAGTATAATAAAAAGGGAGAAGCTTTCCTTGGCTTGGTTCATCGCCTGGACAGGCCTGTGGGTGGTGCGATGATTTTTGCAAAAACCTCGAAGGCGGCTTCAAGGCTTTCTGAACAAATCCGTACCCGGCAGGTGAAAAAGGTCTATCTTGCCGTGGTTGAAGGTTCATTCCAGACCAGTTCAGGGACATATCGGCATTATCTTGTAAAAAACCGTGAAACCAATACGGTTCAAGTTGCTGCCGAGGGTACCGCAGGCAGCCAGGAGGCCATTTTGCATTATAAGGTGCTTGCACAGGGTGAGGAAAAGTCTCTGGTAAGAATCGAACTGGAAACAGGCAGGCCTCATCAAATCCGTGTTCAGCTTTCCCATAGCGGTCATCCTCTAATCGGGGATGAAAAGTACGGGAAAACAAGTGGGAAAAGCCCAACAAAGCATTTAGCACTATGGTCGTCACAGATCGCCTTTAAGCATCCCGTTAAAGACGAAATCATCCGCATCAACAGCCAACCCCCACAAGGGCATCCGTGGAATTTGTTCTTGGAATCGATTGATCAATTTGTAAAGGAAGAGAGAATATGAACAGGAAGCCACGTGATAACCACCGGGAAAATGAAGAGCGGTATGACAACCCCCGAGAAAATGAAGAACAGTACGGTAACCATCAGGAAGCTGTAAAACGGTATAGAAACCTCCAGGAAGCTGCGAAACAACAGAAAAACCCCCCTATAAAGGAAAGCCCACATGTAAAGGAAAGCGCGGATGCTTGTGAGTACGGACGGGGGCTGTTTCAGCAAAGCCTGCGTGTAAAAGAAAGCCCGCGTATAAAGGAAAATCCCCAAATAAAAGAAAGCCTCCGTATAAAGGAGAACCCCCATGAGAACCACCGGGAAAGAGTGAAGCAACGCTTTGTCGAGGAAGGGCTGAACGCCTTTGAAGATCATCAGGTGCTTGAGTTGCTATTGTTCTATACCATCCCCAGAAAAGATACCAATGAGATGGCTCACGATCTACTTAGCAGGTTTGGAACGCTGGAGAGCCTGTTTGATGCAAGCCCCGAGGAAATTCAGAAAAAGGGAGGGGTATCCAGGAACACAGCGGTGTTTTTGTCCATGGTTCCCCAACTGGCCAGAAGGTACATGATCATGAAGCAGGGTAAAAAACCCGTGCTCGACAGCTCAGCGAAGGCAGGCCAGTTTATCACCTCGCTTTTTATTGGAAAAAATTATGAAGCATTCTATGTTTGTTGTTTAAACTCGCAGAACCAGCTGAACTATGCCGCGTTGGTCCATGAAGGAACCATCAACGAAGCACCGGTATACCCCCGGTTAATCGTTGAAACGGCTTTACGGTACCAGGCCAGCAGTATCATCCTGGCGCACAACCATCCCGGCGGCAGCCTGAAGCCCTCCGGAGCCGATATCGAGGTGACCCGGAAAATCTGCGATGCAATGAAAACCATTTCCATCCCCGTTGTGGATCATATGATAGCCGCCGGCAGCAATTATTTCAGTTTTGCCGAAAACGGACTGTTGTAATTCGATTGCAAGCAGTCATTTCTGTTGCTATAATAGAGTTGATTTTGCTGCAGGAAAGCACTCTATTGCTCAAAAGTATATCATTATTGTTTAAAAGCACAGTTTTCTTGCACAAATTCCCTGGTTTCCATGTTTGAAAATAGTTGTTGAAAAGCATTCGTCTACAAATTCTCTTGCTTTTTTACATGAAAACAATTGCTTTTCATGAATTGCAGCGAAACCGGTTTGCATTATTTTCTCATGCCTGTCCTTTACATCTTGAAAGGAGTGAATAGCTATGTTGAGCAAAAACTTAACTGAAATCGGAAAAGAAGGAAATCCGGCTTATGAATGCTGGTTAAATTACAGGCCGGTGGAAGCTCCCATTGCCGAAGCATATAAGGCTTTGTGCAGGTTTGTTCATGTGAGCGGCAGTTCTCCCGTTCTTAACTCAGCTGCTTCTGAGTTGGCTCTTGGGCTTGAATCCATATTGGGCATTCTTCCTGAAAAGGGGCAGGGATATGATGGCATAACCTTGACAACAGCAGAAAAAACCGATCTGCTCACCCCATCAGAAAAAGATCAAATCCTGCCCGAAGGGTTTATGATCAGGCATCATCCTCAGGGTTTTGTTATCGCAGGAAAGGATGACAGGGGAATCCTCTACGGGGTGTTTGCCTTCCTGAGGCTGTTGCAGCTGAAAACTGCGCCCGAAGCCATGAACCGGGTGGAGAACCCTGCAAACATGCTTCGCATGGTGAACCACTGGGACAATATCGATGGCTCCGTAGAAAGGGGCTATGCCGGAAAATCAATTTACTTTAGAAATAATCAGTTCATCATGGACGTGAAAAGGCTGCGTGACTATGCAAGGCTGCTGGCTTCCGTGGGTATCAACGCGGTGGTGATCAACAATGTGAATGTTCATTATCATGAGACCCTGCTGATCGATCGTTATTTACCCGATGTGGTAAAGGTTGCAGAAATTTTCCGGTTATATGGTGTAACGCTTTATCTTTCCATCAACTATTCCAGCCCCATTCAGCTGGGTGGGCTGGACAATGCCGATCCGCTGGATCCCACTGTACAAGCCTGGTGGTGTGAAAAAGCCCGGCAAATCTATCAGCAGATCCCTGATTTGGGCGGTTTCCTGGTCAAGGCCGATTCGGAAAACAGGCCGGGTCCGTTTACATACGGAAGGAACCACGCTGATGGCGCGAACATGCTGGCTAAAGCTCTTGAGCCGTTTGGCGGAATTGTCATCTGGCGCTGCTTTGTTTACAATTGCAGGCAGGACTGGCGTGACAGGGTGACTGATCGCGCCAATGCGGCCTATGACAATTTTATGCCCCTGGACGGTAAGTTTATGGACAATGTGGTGTTGCAGATAAAAAACGGTCCCATGGATTTTCAGGTCCGTGAACCCGTATCTCCGCTTTTCGGCGGCCTGCGCCACACCAACCAGGTACTGGAGCTTCAGATCACACAGGAATACACGGGGCAGCAAAAGCATGTGTGCTATCTGATCCCCATGTGGAAGGAAGTACTGGATTTTGATACCCATGCCGACGGCAGCGGATCAACCGTGAAAAAAATCGTTGGCGGAAAGCTTTTCCCTCAAAAATATTGCGGTGTTGCCGCTGTTAGCAACATCGGTGATGACATGAACTGGACGGGTCACATTCTGGCCCAGGCCAATTTATATGGTTATGGAAGGCTTATCTGGGATACGAGCATCGACAGCACCGCGCTTGCGGAGGAATGGATCAGGCTGACCTTTGGCGAATCACAGAAAGTAAAACAAATCATCACAGAGATCCTGATGAACTCCTGGCCGGCTTATGAAAACTACACCTCTCCGCTGGGAATCGGGTGGATGGTCAACCCGAACCATCATTACGGGCCCAGCGTGGACGGATACGAATATTCCGCATGGGGAACCTATCACAGGGCAGATCGGTTTGGAATCGGTGTGGACAGAACCGTTCAGAACGGTACAGGAAATGCCGGCAGATACTATCCGGAAAATGCACAGCGGTATAACAGCATGGAAAACTGCCCGGAAGAGCTGTTGCTGTTTTTCCACCATGTATCCTATGATTACCGGCTGAAATCCGGGAAAACATTGATTCAACATATCTATGACACACATTTCGAAGGTGCGCGGCAGGCTGAGCAGTTTAAAGCTCAATGGCTTGAATTGAAGGGCCTTATCGATGAGGAGCGGTTTGAGCATGTACTGGCCAGGCTGGAGATCCAGGTGAAGGACGCAGCCGAGTGGCGGGATGTGGTGAACAGCTACTTCTTCCGGAAAACCGGAATCCCCGATGAAAAAGGCAGAAAGATCTTTTAAAGAACTGCAGACAACTGGCATGATAAACAGTATTTAACAAGGGTAAATACAACAGACTGGAAAGCCGTATACCGTAGAACCCAGATATTTCGATCTTCCGCGGTTAAACGGTAAAACATATGGTTTACTGGTACAAGGCTGATAAACAAACATACGGAGGTTAAAGGATTTGAAATACTTAGTATGGATCATAAAAGGAATTGTCGTGGGCATTGCGACATTGGTTCCCGGGGTTAGCGGCGGAACCATGGCGATTATTCTTGGCGTGTATGATGATATCATTCATTCCATCAGTTCTTTTTTCA
>JAAYJG010000193.1 GCA_012523055.1 Ruminiclostridium sp.
CATTCCTCTTATTAACCGAATCGGTCAGAAGTACAATACCATCGTTGACCGCTTTAGTCCAGACCCACATACTAAACATCGACTTAAGAATATGACCTGGATACCACCGATGCCGATTTATACACCCTACCAATCCCTTCTCTATGTGTATGGATAAAATTTACTCTGCCATTTAATGTAGATTAATCTGTTATTCTTTATGGCGAAAATTCACCTGTTATCATATAGATTCAGGATCAAGGGTATGAAAACACAACAGGGTTCAGCTCTCCCCCTCCGCACCAAAAAAGAAGCGGGTTTCAGGAATCAACTGAAATCCGCCTTTTTCATTTTCGAGTTTTGAGTCATGTTTATAGTCACATCCAGCAAACATTATGAATGCCCATGGTGCCGTATGATCGGCGGCCATGGGCATTTTGCAGTTTCATTGATATAGATAAAATCTACCTGCAAACTTTTATTCTTTTGATGAGTCCGGGAGCAGCGAATAATCGTTTCGATAAAACTGAAACGCAGCTGTTGCGACTAGAATAAGCATTCCTATAAGGGCAAACGTCTGCGGCAGGGGATATTGGCTTTTAAATCCCTCCATGGATTTTAAGAACTGATGTATTCCTAAGTAAGCCCATGCGATGGGAAGCGGAAATGCAGCATTACGGTTTTTCAGAAGAACGAACACGGTTAATACAATCGCAATGATTAAGACAATCAATGCCCAAACATCATCGGCAATACCAAAACCATTCCACTCCCATTTGACAAGCATAGCGGCTGTATTCACTACAGATGCAATAAACAACCAGCCAGTATAGATTCCAAAGCTTAAAGGTAATAACCATCGTTTGCCTTCCTGAATACTTAATTGCTTCTTGCATATCAGGGCCAATGTGATGACAAATCCGAAAATGAAAAGAACCGACAGTTCAATGAGTACAAATGAGAATGCAACAATCCAGGCAATATTCAAAATACATGAAACCCAAAAAAGTGTAGATATCTGTTCAATTGCACGCTGATAATAAGGATCTTTTTGCTTAACAATCATCACAATAACGGATGCGATCAAAAGTGAGTAAATAACGCTCCAAATGCTGAAGGTGGAAGGGCTGGGTGTAATAAGAGTTACATATTTGTCGGAAATTTCTTTTTGAGTAAGACCGTTGATAATACCTAAAGCGCCAAGGGTATTAACTGCTAAGGTCACTGCCAGGAGTATTAAGTTAATCCATGCTTTTTTTGTCTTGTTCATAATAAACCTCCTCGTATCATTTGATTCGTGTCTACTCCTGTGAAACCTGCCTGGGTTTCGTGTCGTTTGGCGACACCTGGGTCATGGAGGACTGTTCATACCCCCACTAATAAGTTCATAAGTAACTTCAGAGGTATGTGTTTTATCTGAGCACAGCGATGTCATCCTGAGCGCAGCGAAGGATCTTGTCAGCAATAATGCAAGATCCTTCACTTCGTTCAGCAGGCTGCGCCTGTTTACCTGTGAACAGTAGCTTCTTGAGTATTCCCATTGAATTATTGTTATCAAACAGCCTGGACAATACCCCTTCTTTATAGATAGACCTGAAATTCACTTTTATCCTGGAGTTCACACTATTCATAATGTATATTATTGCTTTTCTGATTCTATGTTTATGCAGTTGAATATATAACTTGGGCATGCGTTTAAACTTTTCCACCCGGATGGGTTTAATTTTGAAAGCAATTCCCATACCATGTTAAATATTTACTTACCGATATCTTTGTGAAGGAAATCATAAAGCTTGTTTCGCAGGTGTTAACGAGGTAAAAATAAAAATCCTGGAAACCGTCTTTTCGGACACAAGAGAACTGGTGTGAACACCATGCCAATAAGGACGACAAGCTTAATGAGAAAAATCGTCATACGGCTCTTCATCTCAGGGCTTTTAACACCTCATCTGCGGCGAGCTTTCCTGTTAGAATGGAAACAGGAAGCCCCGACGGGCTAAAAGACCATTGTCCGCATTGAACAATATCTTTAATTGGCGTATAAATAGAGCGCATTATCTTCTTGAACCGATTTTCCGAAGGCATGCTGGTACCCGAAAAAGACCAGCCTGTAATGGCCCCTTGACTGTTTCCGGTTTCACGCTCAAGTGTCAGGGGGGTAGCACACACAGAGAACAACAGCTTATCTCGCAAACCAGGAAAAATCGAATGATCGATAACATCGATAATCTTGTTGGTGCAAAAGCTTTTAAGCGATTCATATTCGCCCGAATCAAAAAAAAACCGCACCAGGTCATAATTAAAAAGTGTACTTACGATAATTCCGGTTTTGCCTTCAGGGGCAAGAGAACTGTCTCGCAGTGCCGGGCAGGAGATCTCATAGGTGGTTTTTTCAAAGAAAGAGCCGATCCAGTTCAACAGCGTATTTGAGTCGTCCCTAGCGGTTTTCCAACAAGGCAGGGATGAAAGACCATCCTTGACAGCTGTGTAAAAAGCATGGGGACCACAGCGGTCATAAAAATAGTCTTTGTCCATGTCAACGCCCATAAAAACCGTTAGAATGGAATCCGACCCGACACCTTCTTCCACTAACAGGCGTTGCTTTTCGACCTTTGCAGAACGCGACTCACTGATGATCGAATAGAGCATCTTTTGGTCGGCTGCCCAAACGAGCCTTTTATAGCCTGCTATATTGCCGTTTGACAGAACCACTTCATTATTTTTCGTATCAAGTTGTATGGCAGAAGTTCCTGTTTGTACTACCGCACCTGCCCTATTTAAAAATTCCGTGACCTTCTGAGCAAGTACTCCTGTGCCGCCTGAGGGGTAAAGGTAATCCAGGTAAAGGCTGAAATAACTCAAGGCAAAAAAAGTGGGGGTATCCTTAAAAAAGTGTTGTGCAATCATGTCGATTAGCCCGTCGTTTGTTGTTATCCGTTTTAGATAAGCGTAAACCGGCTCACTTAAACGTCCTACCTTTCCAATATTCTTTTGATACTGAATTAGCCAGGGCAGCAGGGTTTTTTTCAGGTATTCGGGGTCGCGCATATCATCCCGTAACAGTGGATTGTCGATGCCATAAATGACATCCATATATCCCATTACTTTACGAATTTCATCAACAATCCGCATAACATCGGTTTTATTATCTGGGAATAATTCTGTAAGCAAGGCTGCATAATCCTGAAGGCTGTTTCTGGACGCAAGCTTTGTCCATCGGCCTTCTATCCCGATAGATACAGCGCTTTGAATGAAATCCATCTCGATACCCAGGCTTTTTAGCATGGGCAACAGAATACCGGAGTTCTCAAACGCTCGGATTCCTCCATCGAAAGCAAAGCCCTGATGCCAGAATGTGTTTACCAAACCACCGGTCTTTTCTCTCTTTTCAACTAACAGGGTGCGGGCTCCGCTTCGGCTTAAATACGCGGCACTTGTAAGGCCAGCGATTCCTCCACCCACAACGATTGCATCATATTCTGTCTTCATACGGAAACCTCCGATATATATGAAACGATTTCCTGTATGGGAACCACAGTCTCGTTTTCAAGGGCATAAATACAATTTTTTTCGTAACGCTTTAGTGCAGTCATATCAACGGGAGCCTGAAGCCAACACTTCCTGGCCCCGGTAAAATTCCCAACCGCTACACGCCGCATAATACCCCGAATGTCAGTAGAGCCCCTTGGGGCGCAGCATGGGTGCTCACAAAGACGGCAGCGCATAGCCTTCCTCATTACATTACGCTCTTCCTCCGGGTAATTTTCATAAAGTTTATCGGTAGTGAAGGGTTTATCGACAAGTCTCACATAGTTTGTCATCCCTTCGCGATAGATGAACTGTTCTTTTCTAAACTTTCTTAACAGAGCATTTGCAGCAGATAATCCTGATGTGGTTACAGTTGGAGTACCTGTGCCCATCACAGTTGATTCTCCGCAACAGAACAGATTGTCCCACTCAGACCGGGTGTGCAGTCTGTGGAACATATGCTGTCCCATCATCTGCTTGGGTCCTGCAACAGCACCGCCGTTTTTCATGGTGTACCTTTCAATAGTACAGGGTGTAGCCATTTCCACGTAACGGATCGCTTGTTTAAACCCCGGGAACCTTTTTTCCAGCACTGAAACAAGCCGCTCCTGTTCCTTTGTTTTCATTTGCTTATAATTCACCTTATCCGATGAATCCCATTTTTCAAAGGTTGGTCCTATGACAATGACAGTATGCTCATCTTCCGCACAAAGAGTCCTGTCATCAATGCTCAGGATGTATGCTGTAACTTCGCTTTCGTCAAGATGGTCAGGGTTGCCGACCAGCATTTCGAGAGGAGCCGTGTCGTCCGGTATCAAGCCCCGGTCAATAACGGCATACAGCACAACGCTTGGATAGGTGGGTACTTGCCGCCGCGCCCATTCCCGACGCTTGTGCGTTGTATATTGATGGTCAATGAGCTTTTCATACAGATTCCATACTGTCCCGGAGTAAATGATATAGGGTGCGTTCAACGTGGTGCCATCTTTAAGCTTTACCCCGACAGGTTTCCCGTCCTCGAAGAGCAGGGAGACGACTTCGGATTCAAGCAGCATATCCCCACCGTTTTCCTCTATCACTTTTTCTAGCTTTCCGGGTAGAAACAGCGTGGAGCCCGCAGGATAATAGCTGCCCCCCACGTGGTTATCGACAAACATCACAGCCGCCAGAACGGCAGGGGCTTCCTCAACGGTTGCATAACAATAGGTGGATGTCAGCTTGTCAAAAAATTTAAAGATTTCGGGATCTGTAAAGTACCTCTTCAAAAGACTTTTTGCGTTCTTGAACAAGTAACTGAGAAACCTTATATATGAGACAGGATGCTTCATCACACTTTTAAAAGCCGTTTTGGGGCTCGTTTCGTCGGCAGTGACATAACTGGGTGTGTCAACCATGACATGATTGTACAATTTTTGCATATCGGTATAGAAGCGGTGGATGTTTTCCTTTTCTGAAGGAAAGACCCCTGACAGTTCCTCTGCAAACTTTTGAACATCAGGCCAAAACGGTATTCGTTTTCCCTTAAAGTTTACACAGTATAAAAGATCGTGCTGGATGATGTCAATGGGTTCCTCGAGACAATTGAAAACAAAACGGTGAGTATTGAAGCCTTTTTCGCCAAAACCATAGAGCATTGCTGCGCCAACGTCAAAAGTTACAGACCCACGCTTGAAAATACCGCAGGAACCTCCCGGGTTATAGCTTTTCTCAATCACAGCGACCTTAAGATCTCGTTTGGCAAGAAGGCTGGCGGCGGTTAATCCGGATAAACCACCACCGATTACGATAACATCATATCCCATATATGTCCCCCTAAAGATGAAAGTAGTAACTGTTTAGCAAATAATCCTCTTTGTATTTACAGGCCATCGTAAACAGCATGTTCTTTACAGGCTTTACTTCAATCTTCCCCAGGTCCAGCTTCTGTAAAACACTTTCAAAACGCTTTTTTTCAGACGCTGAAACCTTGCTCTTAAAATACCCCCAAACATGTTGTGCTGCATTAATTGCGTTACCCCTGACAATCGGTTGTCTGAGTGATGTTTCAATCATTTGGTACATCTGTTTTGCGGGATAGGTGCTTTTATCCTTCAGCAAATTCCGAATAGCATTGTAATGTTCGACAGACCTTTCAAGAATACAATATTTGTAGCGCGCCCATTAGGTCTCCAGTTTGCTGATTCCCATGTTTGACAGGCAATACATACATTTTAAGGCGGACAGGTTCTTGTCCTTTACCTCCAGCATAATATCAATGTCCGTTCCAGGCAGCTGCTGATAAAATTCGAGAAACTCACCGATTGCTATAAAATCAGAATGTGCGCCTCGTCGCTTATCAGGATGCTGTTGAGAATAATGGAGCTTTTGGGGTCCGTCTTCTTTTGTCCATGTTTGTGAGCATTTTTTGATCCATTCAACATCCATATAATATTTTTCTGCCGGATTCACAGAATTGTGCAGGTTATCGAAGACGACAGGAATACCATCGATACATGCGGTTTCCAGAACATCATCTATATTGAATAATTTATCATCGTTTTCCAGCACCAATCGACTTTTTATATTGCTACTTAGCCCTCGATATCTCGATACAAAACGCTTAGTTGCCAGCTCCTTGTTACCATACACGCCACCGAGGTGAAGAATTATTTTGTGTTCCGGTCCAAGACCAAGGCAGTCCAGCACCTTCGCATGATAGTCAAGATCCTCAATAGCCCTCTCAGCAACCGATTCATCAGGGGAATTGAGTACAGTGTATTGTCCGGGATGCATTGACACCCGCATCCCCGATTTCTTGATTTTGCATCCGATTGATGAGAGGATTTCTGCGTATATATCCTGCCAGGGTAAGTTCTTCGCCAGACTTGAGCCAAACGGAATTAAATCTGAGGATATCCGAAAAAGCTTGATGCCTTGCTGAGTATTATAATCAATCATCTTGTCAAGCGAGTTTAAATTATGCCCAATGAGAGACAGCAGGCGCCCTTCGTTTGCATATTTCAATGTGCAGCTTTTCATCTCAGTCTCTGGTAAGCCGAGGGCAATGCAGGCGTATCCAATCCTCATATACAGTCCTCGTTAAGTTAATCTTAAGCCCATGTGAAATTCTCTTTGTTGGCACCGATTTCAAAATGATATTTGGCAATTCCAAGGTCTACTTTTGTAAAAAAGCCTATGCCTGGTTTGGCGTATACCTTGTTTCCATCCAGAGAAAACTGAAATTTCTGTTGATTCGTGGCGGTCGGTGCAAGCAATGCGGCTTCTACACCATTTCTGAACCAGTCGGGTACAGTACCGCTAACACTGCAGACCTGTTCAAAGGCTTTTGAACGATGAACTTTCCCTTGTGTATTCCCATATCCGATGGCAATCAGAACACATATCTTCTCATCCGTGCCAACGATAAAGGCATTTCTGGTTTTTTTGTAGCCTACTCCAACCCAGCAAGTGTTCAGACCAAGCTGCTGAGCATACAGAACTATCTTCTGACCATAGTAACCACATTTTTCATCCAAATCATCTGTTTTTCTTCCCACCATAACAATATAGTTGCGAACGCCTGAAAACTTGCCGTAATGCATTATCAAACTGTCAAAGGCACTCGGTTCTTCCAAAACAAGCTGAATGTTCAAACCACTTTCTTTATTGCAATCATTGATCAGTTGCTGCAATTTATCCTTAACATCACCTTCAATTTTCCTGGCACTATAAGATCGAACCGAGTGTCTGTTTTTCATGGCTTCCATAAGCTCCATCTGAGATCCTCCCATCCAAAATGAACCGCTCTTCAGTGAATGCTTTGTGATTTTTATTATACCATCATATTGCGATTCATACCTATCTGTTTTAGAATCATTATTGACATATGCCAATCAATATTCAGGAATGCGTATTCTGTACAGCGGTTAAAGAGATCCCGCAAGACAATTAATTTTCAAGAAAAAGTTGGTGGTTCAAAGGAATGCTTATTAAAACTTTAGTGGAGAACACATCGATATCAAAAGACTTTGGCTATGAGCACGGTCTTAGCCTGTATATAGAAACAACGAAACACAAAATACTATTTGATGTGGGTACAAGCGATCTGTTTTCCTAATGAATACAAGAACCAAATTTTATACCTGCCATTGCACAGGCATGGAAGCTTATGCCAGGCTGGAATCTGTTATGGGTGACAGCATTGACTACCTGCCAGCAGGCAGTGTCATTACAATATAAAAAAGGAGCAAGACTATGAGTGAAAAATGCAATCAAAGCTGCAGCAGTTGCTCGGAGGACTGCGCAAAACGAAAAGACCAAAAAACCGATTTCTCAGAGAAGCTGCATGAGATGAGCAGTGTAAAAAAGGTCATCGGTATTGTCAGCGGCAAAGGCGGTGTTGGTAAGTCACTTGTTACTTCAATGCTTGCGGTTACCATGAACCGGATGGGTTATCATACTGCCATTCTTGATGCAGATGTTACCGGGCCTTCTATCCCTAAAGCCTTTGGTATCAAGGAAAAAGCTACGGGCAGTGAATTCGGATTATTTCCTGTTAAAACTAAAACCGGTATTGATATTATGTCGGTGAATCTGCTTTTGGAGAATGATACGGATCCGGTTGTCTGGAGAGGGCCGATAATTGCCGGTACAGTGAAGCAGTTTTGGACAGATGTTATCTGGAGCGATGTCGATTTTATGTTCATCGATATGCCGCCGGGTACCGGTGATGTTCCTCTGACGGTATTTCAATCCATTGCCGTTGACGGGATCATTATCGTGACCTCCCCTCAGGAACTTGTTTCCATGATTGTTTCCAAAGCTGTCAGGATGGCCGAGATGATGAATATTCCCATTATCGGTCTGGTGGAAAACATGTCCTATTTCAAATGCCCTGACAATGGCAAGGATTATCAGATATTTGGTGAAAGCCACATTGAAGAAATTGCTGATAAACATCACCTAAAGGTCCTTGCTAAATTACCGATTGATCCTAAAATTACAACTGCATGTGACAAGGGTATGATAGAGCTTTTCGATGGCGATTGGTTTGAGCCGGTTGCCAGAATACTCGAAAATATGGAGGAAAACTAAAATGGTGAAAATAGCTGTCGCAAGCGAAAATGAAATGGTGACCAGGCACTTTGGACACTGCACCTGCATTCCCGCGCTTGTGGCTGACAAAGCCGTCTGTTAATTTGTTTTTTGGAGTCGGGGTTTTTTCCTGATCCCAAATACTAGCAACACAATCCCGGCTCCTAACATGATGAAACCGGCAAAGCTTCCGGTTTCGCCATCCTCCGCATTAACATGAGGCCAAAAGGGCAGATAACGCACCGGGATGGTTTTTCGCATATGGGTGCCTCCGGTGAATACCCGTGTTACCGAGCCTGTATAGCGCTGGCCATTTACGGAAAACTGGTATTCCAGCTTATATCGGCTGGGATTTCTTGTGGAATCATCATTATTGACAATAAGTACCTGCTCATACCCGGTCACCTGGGCATTGACTGAGCTGCCAACCACCTCAAGGGCCAACTGGCCTGCCCCTAATAAAATAAGGATCACCGCAACGGGAATCATCAGCAGGTCTATCAATTTTCTCTTTCGTGGTGCCAGGCTGGTGGGCGTTGGTTCAGGGGAAACAGTCTGTGGACTCTCCCCCACTTTCGCCCCGCAACCGGAGCAGAAGCCAGCCTGGACTGGGATTTCAATTCCGCAATTCCTGCAAAACATGGTTCACACCCCTTTCTCTTTATGGTAGGTTTTGTCCGCATTTACTGCAGAATTTACTGTTATCTCCGAGCGGGTTGCCACAGTTCGTGCAAAATTTTGTGCCTTGTTGCCCGTTTGTCTGTGCCGATACTGTGTAAGTCAAAGCAACTGTTGCTTTCCCTTTCTTTCGAGCCGCTATGTAAACTACCACTGCTACACCGATTATCAACAAGATAGCTGCCACCACAATGATGATTGGACATAAATCTGATCACCAGCATAATTAATACCCTCATGGATATAACCGTCATCTTCACCATTCCAGACGTAACTGTCGATCTGCGCCGAAATTGTCATTTCCACAATATCGCCTGCCTTGTAATGCGCGCCGGGTGCGTTCCAGGTCATTGATGCCTGATATGAATCACCACTTTTCGGATGCATCAGCTTTCTCGATGCACTCCCTTCACTGATACTTGTTGTTGTATTTTTTGCTTCCGGGGGATCCAGCAGAACAACACCTTCAAGCATCCACCCGCCTTCAGAAGCTGCCAGAGCGACATTCAAGTGTAGAATTCCTGTCATGAAAACGGCCAGCAGCAACACGAACAGAATCCCGAAAATCGTTTTTTAATCATCATAACCTCCCTTTTTGTAACTTACTGCTACCTGACATCAAATTTTTTGTTTGTAGCTGTAGGAACCGCCTTCAAACGAACTCCCCCTTTTCGGGCAGGACTTCATCCGTCAAGAACAGCATAACAAAAAAGCGCGCGATAAAGATCACCCGAATCGGGTAGTTCACGTAAAAAGGCCCCTACCTTTTTCGGGTAGGGGCCTCAAACGACAGGCTTTTCAACAGTTTTAAGCTTTAGGGCGTACCCTCTTTTTTCAGCATGATATGAATCAACTCTGCACGGCTTTGAATCCCAAATTTGGAGTAGATAAGTATCATCAGGATATTGGATAAAATCAGCATATCTGCGACGGTTTTGATCCGATTTTTCGGGGTTCCGCTTTTCAGGTAAAAGCCCCAGGCTGCCACGCAGCCTCCGGCCAATAAAGAACCCAGGATGAATCCAACCGTCCAGAATACCGATGGTGGAAAAAAGAATACCACGGATATGCCGATGAAAAACAGATACGAAAATACAAACAGCCTTTTTGCCGCTTTCTTTGTTATTGATCGGCTCTTCTGCAGATACGCATTTGATGTGCATTCCATGCTCCTAAAGGTATTTTACAGGAATCACGCGATCATTGCCTTTTAGTGTTATCATGTTATCATAAAGGCAGATAACGCCTCCCGAACCGCGTTTAATGGAAGGGATATTATCAAGCTGAGAAAATGCGGCTATATCTTTTTTTTGCGGATCCGCATGCTTTTTCATTTCTAATGGATACAGTATTCCGTTATCTTCAATCAGCAGGTCAATTTCATTCATGTTTTTGTCGCGATAAAAGTAGAGAGGCAGTTCAAGAATGCCTTTGTTGTAGTAGCTTTTTGCAATTTCAGAAATCACAAAGGTCTCGAAGAATGCACCTGCCATTGCCCCATTTTTTAATACATCGGGAGTATTCCATTTCGTCAGGTATGCTGCAAGTCCTGTATCAAAAAAATACAGCTTCGGCGTTTTTACTGCCCTTTTTGTAAGATTGTTTGAGTAAGGCTTAAGCAAATAGACAATATTGGATGTAACAAGTATGTACATCTACCGCTCAGCGGTCGGCTGACTGATTCCTACATCCCGTGCAAGGGACGCCAGGTTTAAAAGCTGTCCAATGTAGCTGGCAGCCACTGTCATAAAACGCAGGAACTTCACCTCATCACCGACCTGTGTCAGCTCACGCACGTCTCGTTCAATGTATGTCTTGACATAGGCTCCATAGTACATCTGCCAGTCAAAGTCCTTATTTGTATATAATTCAGGCATACTGCCACGATGAATGTTATACCAAACATCATCATAGGACAGCTCCCGAATGTTTTGCCTGCGTGCAGTATAAAAATCATCTGTCGGCAGAAATGGCTCTAAAAAATCAACTTCTTGCTTTTCTCTCATGGATAAACCGAGTAATGTAAGTAACCCAATCCGTCCTGCTAAAGATTCGCTGACATTTTTCATCATGTGGAACTGCTGTGACCCGGACATATAAAACTGACCTTTTTTCTTATCTCGGTCTATGATGATTTTAATTTGAGGGAAAAGATTCGGCGCATATTGAATTTCGTCAATAAAAACCGGAGGGGGATTATCTTTAAAGAATGTTCCGCTCTGCTCAATTGCCGTGGCAAGCAGCAACGGGTCATCAAGTGTAATGTATGATACTTCCTTTGTTACATTTTTAAGCATCGTGGTTTTACCAGCCTGGCGCGGACCGGAAACTAGAATCGCTCCAAACATGCTTGAAAGCTTACTTATTGATTCCTCTGCATGTCTTTTTATATACATTGCAGTGTACTCCTTAGGCCAATTTAACATTCAATATTATTATAGCCTTCAAATTTGCGATATAGTCAATGAGTTTATTTCCAGCAAATAAACCAGCGTTCATGAAAGAATAACCCTGTTCTCAGCGGAAAATTTGGCTTAAATTTACCGTCAACCCTTTGAAGGTAAATGATTCGGCTGTTTCTCCATACTTGAAAGCAGTATACTCATGAATGTTTTGATCCTTGAAAAGATAGATGGAGACTTGCCTGTTTGCAGGGTTTACAATCCAGTATTCCTGAATGCCGCAAGACATGTATAGATCAAGCTTTTTGATTAAATCCTTCCGTTTCGTGCTTTCAGAAATAATTTCCACAACCAGGGCTGGGGTGCCCATGTAATAATCCTGTTGGTTCAATTTCTCATCCAGATCAC
>JAAYJG010000017.1 GCA_012523055.1 Ruminiclostridium sp.
TGCTTTTTCCAGGTTCTTCACTTTCTCGTAAGCAGACGCAACCCGTCTGGAGATCTCTGTAAGCAACTCCTCCTGAGTATCCAGTGCCTGGTGCACGCCGGTTGCCTTCATCTGATTGTAGGTGTGGGAGAGATCTCCGAGGTACCGCATGACTACCGGCAAAATATCCCGTCTGGCCATTTCCACTGCAGTCAAAGCTTCTATATTGATGGGCTTGTTATAGTTCTCCATGAGGATTTCGAAGCGGGAAAGGCTCTCCTTTGCTGAAAGCACACCCTGCCTGGAAAACATTTCGATATTCTCCTCAAGCAAGAGGGTCTTCTTAGCATCAATGAAATTGCTAATATTGGGCAATCCCCTTCTTTCAGCTTCTTTCACCCATTCTTTGGAGTAATTATCGCCATTGAAAATAATTCGTTTATGCTTTTTGATGAACTCCGCCGTAATTTTCTTTGCCTCACACTGCTTGTCCTCTGCAGCTTCCAGCCTGTCAGCCACTTCTGAAAGAATATCGGCCACAGCAGAATTCAACACAAAGTTTGCTCCTGCAATAGAGGCTGAAGCTCCCACCATTCTGAACTCAAACTTGTTCCCGGTGAAGGCAAAGGGGGATGTCCTGTTTCTATCGGTAATATCCTTTGTAAAAGAAGGCAAAGCCAGCGCCCCCAGCTCCATTTTGGACGAACAGATGGAGTTCGTGGCTTCACCTGACCTGTCTATTTGTTCAAAGATATCGGTAAGTTGATCCCCAAGGAAGACCGAAATAATCGCCGGTGGAGCTTCATGAGCGCCAAGGCGGTAATCATTCCCCGAATTGGCCGCGGAGCTTCTAAGGACGTCAGTGTATACATCAACCGCCCTGAGCACTGTTGCGACCATCAGTAAAAACAGAGTGTTCTGATGTGGTTTGGGGCCTGGATTCAACAAGTTCACACCCTCGTCTGTTCCGAGGGACCAGTTGTTGTGCTTGCCGGAGCCATTCACGCCGGCAAAGGGCTTTTCATGCAGCAGGCAAGCCAGGTGATGGCGTGCGGCTACATTTTTCATGGTTTCCATCATCAGCTGGTTCTGGTCGGTTGCCACATTGGATGTATTATAAATGGGCGCGATTTCATGCTGTGCCGGAGCGGTTTCATTGTGCCGGGTTTTCCCTGGAATACCGAGCTTCCACAGTTCGACGTCCAAATCCTGCATAAATGCAAGCACCCTGGGTTTAATCGAAGCGTAGTATTGGTCTCCCATTTCCTGCCCCTTGGGCGGTTTCGCGCCAAAAAGCGTTCTTCCGGTGTAAATAAGATCCTTCCTTTTCATAAACATTTCCTTGTCGACAAGGAAATACTCCTGCTCGGCCCCTACATAAGAAATAACCTTCTTCGCGGTTTTATTGCCCATTGCCCTCAGAACGCGCACACCCTGGCGGCTTAGGGCATCCATCGACCGCAGCAGGGGGGTTTTCTTGTCCAGCGCCTCTCCGCTGTATGAACAGAACGCAGTGGGAATATAAAGGGTCTTGTCTTTTACAAAAGCAGGAGAGGTGCAATCCCACGCAGTATAGCCCCTGGCTTCAAAGGTCGCCCGGATTCCTCCGGTGGGAAAAGAGGACGCGTCGGATTCCCCCTTAATCAGTTCCTTGCCCGAGAACTCCATGATAATGCTGCCATTGTCTGTGGTGGAAATGAAGGAATCATGCTTTTCGGCTGTCGTCCCCGTCATGGGCTGAAACCAGTGGCAGTAATGAGTAGCCCCCAGGTCGAGCGCCCATTCCTTCATCGCGCTGGCCACCACCTCGGCCAGGTTGGGATCGAGGGCTAAACTATTGTCTATAATATTCTTTAAAGCTTTATAGGTAGCCGTTGGAAGCTTTTCGCGCATCACCGCGTCGCTGAAAACCTGTGATCCGAAAATTTTACTTAGTTCTGACATGAAAAAACCCCTTTCTTAAGAAGGCTCGTTCCTTAAATTCAATGAGTGCTTGCGCGAATTGTGCGCCAAAACGCGAGTGCTGAAAGCGCCTTCTACACGCAAAAACATCAATGTTTTTGTGTGTGACTTACGCGTTTTGTGTGCAACTGGTTCGTAACTATCTCTGATAGTTACGAACGGTCTGCGAGCATTTTATCAAATGCCA
>JAAYJG010000194.1 GCA_012523055.1 Ruminiclostridium sp.
AACTACTTGAAAGAAATACCCGGGGAACCGGGTATTTTCAATGTTTTCAGGTGGCTGATCCTTCGCTGCGTATAAATAACAAATGGTTTAAATATCAGACATTCTCAGGGAATTTGGAAAATATACTTATGTTATGATACAATATTTTGAATGGACAGTCTGTTTCATATCATGGAGTTGACAGATTGATAAGAGGTGTGTGTATGAAATCAAAACGTTATTGGTTGTTTGCAATTATTTGTGTTTTAGTCGCAATCGCCTTTTTTGCCGCCGGTTTTTTTGCCTATTCCTTTGTAAACCTCCTGAACCCCAAATATACCATTCAATTCAGTCAGGATGTCTCCAGAGAAAACATCATCAACTTCAATCAGGTTAAATCCATGCTGATAAAGAACTATTATCAGCCGGTGGATGAAAATGTATTGCTCGAGGGTGCTATCCAGGGTATGGCTGAAGCCATGAAGGATCCTTACACGGTATATTACACCCCCGATCAGATGAAGGATTTCAGGGAAAAGGCCGAAGGCACCTATGTGGGCATCGGTGTCACGGTGTTTATGGACGAGGATGAGATCCTGACGGTGAACGAAACCTTTGCGGGTTCTCCCGCGAAAGCAGTGGGGATGCGTATCGGAGATAAAATAGTGAAGGTGGATGGGGAGGATGTGACCGCCCTTAAGGATTCAGATCTGATCGTCCAGAAGATCCGGGGGGTACCCGATACCCATGTTGAGGTGATTGTTTACAGGCCTGAAATCAATGACTACATCACCTTTGATATCGTGCGCCAGGTGATCAACCTGGTTTATATTGAAAGTGAGATGCTGGAAGGTAATATTGGCTATGTTCAATTGAAGCTGTTTGACGAGGACATGGCCATGGATTTTGCAAACCACGTCAACACCCTGATACGGGGTGGGGCAAAGGGCCTGATCATCGATCTAAGGAACAATCCAGGCGGTGACTACAGCCAGGTGGTACGCATGGCAGATATGCTGGTTCCATCAGGGTTGATCGTATACACCGAGGATCGAAGCGGTCGCCGCCAGGAGGAACGGTCTGATGCAAACGAATTGAAATTACCAATGACCGTTTTAATCAACGAATACAGCGCCAGCGCTTCCGAAATTCTTTCGGCAGCCATCAAGGACTATAAAAAAGGAACCTTAATCGGGAAAACCACCTTTGGCAAAGGGCTCGTGCAGCAGGTGATCGAGCTTGAGGGCGGGGCTGGGCTTAAGGCAACCATTTCCAGGTATTATACGCCTTCAGGGGTATGCATTCATGGAATCGGCGTAACACCCGACATTGAAGTGGAAAACGATGAGCAGTACCAATATTACAGCGTGGAAGATATCCCGGAAGGTGAAGACAAGCAGCTTGCCCGGGCGATTGAGGAAGTAAACCGGCTGATAAGCATCAAATAAAGTAAACATGGCTTTGCCGCCTGCTTGATAACAGGTTGGGAGGGTTGCCGCTCCAACCCATGAACCCTGGTAATGTAATCCAATCATACGCGTTTCTTGCCTGAATGAATATGACGGCCGAATCTGGCAACAATATTCTTGAGGTGGTTAGGAATGGCAGTGAAAAAGAATGAGAAAATGAAATTGGAGATCGCAAGGGAATTGGGCCTGTTGGAAAAAGTGCTTAAAGACGGATGGAAAAGCCTCAGCGCGAAGGAGACCGGGCGTATTGGAGGGTTACTGTCAAAACGGAGAAAGTCCGGCTGACAGATAACCAAAGCTTGAAAATCGCAAGTCACATCCATCGAAAAGCCGCCGGGTGAAACGCGTTATATAACAAGACAGGTTGTTGACCCCGGGGGGTTGAAATGTATAGTGATTTTGCATATGTATATGATCTTTTAATGCAGGATGTTCAATATGCACAGTGGGCCGACTATATAGAGCTGCTGTTCCGGAAATTCTGCGTAAAAAAGCCGGAGCTTTTGCTGGATTTGGCATGCGGCACAGGAAACCTCACGCTGGAACTTGCAAAGCGAGGCTATGATATGATCGGAATAGACATGTCCTCTGATATGCTCAGCTGTGCCATGGAAAAGTCCGCGGAATCCGGGATATCGCCCCTGTGGGTTTGTCAGGATATGCGGGCTTTCGAGCTGTATGGCACGATGGATGTGATACTGTGCACCATGGACAGCCTGAACTATATTCACAGCGCCTCAGATATGACGCGGGTATTCCAGCTGGTGAAGAATTATCTGAATCCGGGCGGTCTTTTTATTTTCGATATGAACACACCCTTCAAGCTGGAACATATTTTTGGAAATAACCTGTTCTATGAAATCCGGGATGAGGTTACCTATATATGGCAAAACCAGTATCTTCCGAAGGAGAAAAAATGTATCTTCGATCTGACCTTTTTCGTGAAGGAGGCAGAAGATATTTACAGACGTTTGGAGGAGGAACAGCAGCAAAAGGTCTGGCCCTATGATGAAATACGGCGGCTTGTGCATAAAGCGGGGCTGGAATTGGTGGATGTGTACGGTGCGTTTACCGAAAACCCGCCTTCGGATCAGACCGAAAGGGTGTTTTTCATTGCCCAACGTCCGGAATAAGCCGTTTGTTTTTATATCACTGCTCAAACACATCATGCTTGTGTTTAGCGTCACTTCAGGAAAAGCGTGATCCTTTTTTTAATCTGAGGGGAGAAAACCGCAACCGGAAGATAAAGTATCAAATCCTTTACAAAGTACAGGGACATACCCGATATAAGGGTTCCCAAGCCTGTCGGGCTATTGTTGTAAAAGCGCAGTATCAAGAACATATATCCAATTCCTGCTGTATAGATCGCCAAAAGCCCTATAGCACTTGCAAGAAAAGCTTTACCGGTAGTAAACTCCGTTTTCTGCTCGCTTATCTTTCCGATGATCCATGCAGCCGCCAGGAAACCCAATAAGAAGCCGAAGGTTGGGTTCAAGACGTATTGTGGGCCTGCCGGCGCTGAAAACACAGGAAGCCCGGCCAGCCCCATGGCGATATACAGCGCAACAGCCGCCGCACCACACTTTGCTCCAAGTAAAAGACCTGCAAAGGCGCAGAATACAGGCTGAAAGGTGAAGAACACCGGGAAAAGGGGGTTTGGTATTTTCAAATAGGTGCTCACAACCATCAGGGCTGAAAAGAGCGAAATCAGAACCATTTTTTGAATGCTGTTTTTTCTCATGTTTCTCTCCGGTTTATCATGCAAAGTTGATGAGCACGATGAATCTGTGCTGTGACCGATTCTGCGCATTGAACTGATCATACAACAGAAAACAGCGAATGTCAACCTTTAATGAATAAAGGTTAACGAATAAAAAACTCCCACCTGTTGGAGCGGGGGCTGAAAAATGGAGTGAAAATTCTGATTTAGATTGGAACCCGATGATCAAAGCTTTATTCAAAACGCTTGATTAGACGGATATCATCTCCGTAGATCACCAGGATGTCAAATTCTCCAAGAATGCGTGAAACGATACGCTCGGAATAAACCTTGTGCAGATCCTGGGGATCGAGGTTTGTAGAAATGATTGTTTTACAAGGAAGCCTTGTGTTTTTTGCGCTGCGGTAATCCAGCAGGGTTAAAAGCTCGGTATACTTAGCGGCGCTGGGGGACTCGGTGCCCAAATCGTCAATGATGAGAAGATCGGCATTGAGGATATCCTCGTAAGCGGTATCTCGGTTTTCTGTTTTATCGGCAGGATATTTGCTGCGATAAATGATATCGAACATGGCTGGGGCGGGCAGATATAAAACGGTATGGCCCTTTTTTAATACCTCGAGGGCAATGCATTTGGACAAAAATGTTTTTCCCACACCGGTGGGCCCGGAAAAATACAGGTTCGGATGGGAGGTATCCTTAAAGAAGTTTACGAAATCAAGGCATTTCTGCCGTATGCGCAGCGCCTGTGCTCGGGGGGATTCTTCATGGCCCTCGGCGGTATCCGGATAGTAGTGTTCATTAAAAAACTCAAAGCCGGTTTTACCGTCGCTGTTTAAATTGGAGACATCATAAAACCGCTCGACCATCAGCTGGCGGTAGCAATGACAGGGTACGATGCCCGGTTTACCTTCATCATCCAGAACAAAGCCGGTATCATTACATTTTTTGCAGTGGTAATCAAGCTCCAGGTAGTTTTCAGTAAACCCGTGCTGAACCAGAAGCTTCTTTTTATAGTCAATCAGTTCATCCAGCTTCTGCTCAAAGCTTTGCAGCTGTTCCTCAGTGGTTCCCTGATTCAGGGCTTCCCGGCTGAAGGTAATACCCAAAGTGGATATCTGCCTGTCCAGCTCCCTGATTTCTGGGGCCTTGTTATAAACCTCGGTTTTTCTTTTGTCCCGTTCGGAAACTGCGTTCTCTCTGCGCTGCTGAAATTCTCTTTTTAAATCCTGCCAGTTAGCATTCATAAAAGACCTCTTTATGATAGCGCAGCTTCGGTGATTTGTGGGATGCCCGAAGCCTGCGAGCTATCCTTTGAAGGATGATTTTTTGATTTTATCGTAAAAGTCGCTGCTGTACTCACGCTGCTTGAAGTTGTTTTTTTGGGGAACCCTTGCAGCGGCAGCCTCATCCTTTGCTGTGAAGGATTTCTTTTCGGAATAGAGCACAACCTGTTCCTTTGTTTTCAGCCCTTCTTTAAACCAGTTTCGGAGGATGCTGTCGATATAGCGGAAGCTGATGGACTTGCCCATGGTTTTTTTCAGCGCGATTTCAATGACATCCATGTCGTAACCGTATTCTCCGCTCCACCGATCCACACATTCCTCTTCATAAATGGTCAGGCTTCGTTGAAGCCTTAAGGCCCTGGAAATCTTATAACCGATTTCTCTGGTTCGCTGAAAGGCCTCCATATATTTTTCCAACTCCAGGTGGGAGGTGATATTTTTCTTTGCCCAGTTGGCTGCAACCTGGCCTAAATACTTACGGTTCAGCGCGTCCCTGTCCTTGCAATATTGAAACAGCGAAACCATCACATCTTCGTCGAAATGATACTGGTTGAACAGGTTATCAATAAAAGTCAACCATTCTCCAGGCATTCCCCCGCTAAAAAACATCTGGTTCATGGACTGAATGCAGCGGCTGCGTTTTTGATGGAACTGCGTGTTGGACAAAGCTTCGTCGGGAGAGGAAACTTCCTTTCTGCGGTACAGACGGTCGACCTCACGGGCTTTGATATCGATAAAGCTGATGCCCGAGGGGGTGCGAACCAAAAGCTCTTCATTTTCCAGGTAAACAAGCACCGCGTTCAGCTCATCTTTGGATAAGCCAAGCTTTTCGGCAATCTCTTCAAGCTTAGCGGCTTTACTGTTCTTTGCCAGGTACAGGCTATAAACATACACCTTTACACATCCGGGCGGCAGGGAGGGCATGAGTTCACAGATAAAAATATCCGGAATTCCGGTATCGGAAAACAGCATGTCCTGGGCGACTCTAAAATCCATTTTTTCTCTCCGGTATCTCTCATCATTTATTGGACAGGAACGAAACAATTATATCATAGATCCAAAGAGATGTGGAATTTCATTTCGACAAAAACCGGAAATGCTATTGAAACGTTATTATTTAGAGGTATTTGTATCATCGCGCAGCGATGTCATCCTGAGCAAAGCGAAGGATCTATTCAAGAGTAATGCAAGATCCTTCACTTCGTTCAGGCTGACAGGTGCTTCGTTCATCAGGCGGTGCCTGTTATCATATGTGTTTCATCACGAAGCAATGTCATCCTGAGCGCAGCGAAGGATCCCGTATTGGTTTTATCACCTGTAATCATTTTATCTTCTGAAGTTTTCAATGATCTTCTTCACAACAACCTCATTTTCTATCATGGTCCAGATATTCGGATCCTCCATGCCCAGACGCCATAACGCGATGCCGTTGATTCCCATATCCCAGGCCGTGCGGATTTTTACCCGGATGCTGTCCTCATCTTCAAACCATACCTGATGCTGCTGTCCCTGAGCGTCGGTATACGGGAACCAGGGTGTCTGCTGGCGCATATCAAACTGAATGGTGCTTCCATACTGCCTGGATAATGCAATTGCCCTGTCGTAAGACGCATAGGAGCTCCTGCCTGTTGTCAGGTTGAAGTCAAAGCCAAATACCGATACAGCCGCGGCAATCTTATACCAGGGCATTTTTGTTTTAGTATAGGTTACCACCCTTCTGAACCATGGGATGGAGACAGGCGGGCCGGGCGGGCTGCCGGGCCACCCATACTCGTTGTAAAGCATGACGATGAATTCATCCACAGCACTGCCGATGACCTCGTAATTGAACGGATCAGAAAACGGATTGAAGGGTTCATCGCTGACCCTCGAAGGAACCGATGCTGAAAGATAGTATCCCCCTGATCTGAACTCATCGGCAATATCGACATATAGCTGGGCCAGGTTATCGCTGTCTTCGGTATAAGCGTCTTCAATATCAATATTCACGCCATCAAAATTGTACCTCTGAATCAAGGCTACCAGGTTCCGTGCAAAGGCACGCCGATTCCGCGGCGAGGAAACCAGCTGGCGAACAAGGTTTTTAGCTAGTTCTACGCCCCCCGGGCGGTACAGCAGATTGTGGACTATGGGCAGAACCTTGATGTTGTTTCTGTGGGCAATAGCCACCAAAACCTGAATATCCTGATCAGTAAACTGGAAAAACTTATCAATCTGCGTGGGATCATTGCGACTGATCTGGTAGAAGAACAAACCGACAGAGGACAAGGACCGGACATTTTCTGTAAAGGAGGCATAGGAACCTGGCAATCCAGGCCCCTCAGCCAATGTGTAAAAACCGATTATTGGCTGAACCGGCCGGCTGCTGTCATGGGCATCAAGGGCCACGATGTTTTCCGAAATCCAGCCCGTAGCTCCATTATACAGGCCAACCTGGTACCACCCGTTCCTGTATCCCATAACAGGAAGGCGCGCGCCTCTGACCATGATTGCAATGGAAGAAAAGTTTGTTCCGGTACCGCTTCGGATGTTGGCCTGCGCCACATTGACAATAACTTCGGTATAAAAAGGGATTCGAATTCTTTGACCGGCGTAAATCAGACTGTCCTGTATATTGTTTAATTCCACCAGCGCCGGCATGGTGGTTGAGAACAAACGGGCAAGGCTATACAAAGAGTCTCCCGGCTGAACAGTATATTGAAACACTCTTCCAGGAACAGGAGGAATATACAGTGCCTGCCCAATACTCAGGCCAGTTCCTGAAAGTTTGTTGGCCTGCTGAAGAATTCCAGCGGTCGTACCAAAACGTTGGGCAATCCGAAACAGACTGTCCCCGGCAATAACGATATACCACATATAAACACCTGCAAATTCCTGTTTCTTTAGTAACCAATATATGAAACGGCTGTTGAAGGTGTGACAGACAGGCTGTAATCCAGTGGCAAAAGAAAGCTTGGTTGGCAGTATCAGTGAGGGTCAGATCGAAATGAACAGAGAACAGACATCAAAAAAACAACAGGCCGTTCATAACAGTGAATGTCATAAACGGCCTGAAAATGCTCATTGAATCATGCTTCCGGCAGTAGGCTTGAACCCTGACAGATGGTTCATCTTGCGTGGTCAGTCTTCTGTATACAACCGGTAGATTACGGTTGCAGCCTGCTGCATATCAAATTTTCCTTTCGGGTACAGCATATTGTTGTAACCCACAATAATCCCGGACTTCACCAGGATAGCCATGCTTTCTTTCGCATAATCCGAAACACTGCCTGCATCTTTAAAATTATTCAAATCGGAAGCGGTAGCCTTGGGCAGATTCCGACCTGCAGCTTTTAATGCCCTGACTACCAGAGTGCACATGTCCTGACGGGTAATTTCCAGGTTGGGTCCAAGCTTGTTATCACCAATCCCGTTGGAAACCCCCAGCTTTTTGGCGACCCGCGCAGACTCGCAATAAAAATCTTTCACGCTGACATCCGAGAAACTGCCTCCCAAATCTACATGTAAATTCAATGCGTTGATCACAAGATAAAGGAATTCTGCCCGGGTGATATTTCGGCCTGGATTGAACATATCGCCTTCAATCCAGTTGTAAAGCCCTTTGGAGGCCAATATCCCTATGGCTTCTTTCGCATAAGCAT
>JAAYJG010000195.1 GCA_012523055.1 Ruminiclostridium sp.
ATGCTCGCAGACCGTTCGTAACTATCAGAGATAGTTACGAACCAGTTGCACACAAAACGCGTAAGTCACACACAAAAACATTGATGTTTTTGCGTGTAGAAGGCGCTTTCAGCGCCCGCGTTTTGGCTCACAATTCGCGCAAGCGCTCATTGAATATAGCAACAAAAGCAATTGCAACACAGCCGTGTGTGCGAGCAGCAGGCTTTCATTACTTCCTCGGTTACTCCTGCGAAACCCAGGCAGGTTTCACTGGAGTAACCTTCCTCGTTATAATAAAAGAAGAAACAAGTTCTTTTTTCATCAAAACACCTGTGGTATGATAAAAATTACCAGAGAACAGTCGCATATCACGGATGTGATTTAGAAAGCTGCTTTTTGTGGTATAAAATGAAGGAAAAGACACACACAATGCGTGAGTTTACGACAGGAGAATGCTATGAAAACTGTTTCATGTGATTTTAGCTTATCTAACGTTGCGCATTTATATGTTCGCAATGGGATCACGGTCTGTGCCAATCAAAACTTTACCGGGCTTACTGGTTATCATGAGAAGGAGCTTTGCGGGAAGAGCTTTCCTGAGTTACTGAAAAAAGTGCTGAAATCTACCTGGGTTCCACAAGGTGACGAACTGGTTGAAACAGCAACAGAGTGTTTCATCTTTACAAAGGATTATACCGTTAAAAAAGTAAGCATATCCATACAGAACGAAGAACAAAGCAGCTACATAACATTCGTACCGTTGAATCTGGATTTCCTTCATAATAATTTTCGTTTCCTCGAGCATATCCATGCGGATACAGATACCGGGTTGATGATATTAAACGCCCCTTGTCTTACCATACTGAAGGCGAACAGTTTTATTACCCGATATATAGAAAGTTTTTACACAAACTCCGAGAGCTGCGTCGGAGACACGATATATGATATTTTTCGCCATTTTGGAGGAGCTCCGTTTGAACCGTTTAAAAACACAAATCCCTTGCCTGATGTATCCCGGCACATCAATGAGTTCAGGTATGATTTCCCGTTACGGGGTGTGACTTATTGGGATCTTATCCTTGCTCCAACTAAGGATGAGTCCAACCTGAATTACATCATCTTGATTGTCAAGGAGGTTACAGAGACTGTGTTGAACCGGCTTCGGCTTGAGGAGCAGGCAAAAACCATCCAGGATAAAAATCAACAGCTTCAGGCTATCTTCGATAATGTTTCAGATGGTTTATATATCGAGGACTACAGTGATGGCAAGACCACGACACTGATCAACAGGCACACGGCGAGGTTTTTAAAATCCATCGGCATTCCCGAACAAACCCCTGAAGGTTTTAAAGAGTTCCATTTTTACGACAGGGAGGGCAACCCCGTCAGCCCGGAGAACCTTCCCATAACCAGGATGAGAGAGGGTGAGCGGTATGAACAATCCCTGTATACCTTTCGACATATGGATCAGGAAATACATCTTTCGATTAGCGGCTCCCCTCTTTTTGATGCGGAAAAGAAGCTTAAAATGGCCATTCTGTGTGCTCAGTTGGCCACAGACCGTGTGGTTCATGAAAAAGAACTGCAGCAGCAAAGAGATCTTTATTATAATATTTTTGACGTGGTGGGCCTGCCCATCATTTATCTGTCTTATCCGGATTTTATTTGCCTTGGTTTAAACAGAAATGCCTTTGGCATTATCAGAAGCTATCTCAAGGGAACACCGATGGAAACGCTGCTAAACCCGGACATCATCATGAAAAGAAATGTTTTTAAGCAACTGCACTCATACTTTGATATGAAGCTCGATGTGTTTAAACGGGTTTTAGCGCAAATGGAAGAAAAACGAGAGACTGTCTTCTATCAATTTGAGCTTCTTCTTGAAAAGAAAAAGGTCGTTTACAAGCTCGTCATCCAACCCATCATCAAAAACAACCGGGAAATCAAAGAGGTCATCATCACCGGTATTGATATTACCGCTGAAATCGAGCAGCGGGAAGCCGCTGAGCGATTGGTGACAATGAAGGACGAGCTGGTTTATACCATTTCTCATGAATTTAAAACACCACTGACCGTCATCTTTTCAGCCGTTCAGGCTATGGAGCTTTTATGCTGGAATGATTTGCCTGAGAAAGCGAAGGATTATGTGAAGAAAATCAAACAGAATGCATTCCGGCAATTGAGGTTGGTGAATAATCTGCTGGATATGAACAAAACCATCATTGGAAAGATGAAGCTGAACTTAAATAACCTTGATATTGTTCAAATCACAAAGCGTATCATAGAGTCCGTTCAGGTATACGCCCAGCAGAAGGGTATCCGGCTCAGCTTCTCCTCGTCGGTGGAAGAAAGAATCATGGGCATTGATGATGAAAAATATGAAAGAATTCTGCTGAACCTGCTGTCCAATGCCATCAAATTCACTTCCAGCCAAAAAGCCGTCTATGTACGGGTATCGTTGAAACGATACCATCAAAGGCTCATGGCCTGTATTGAAGTAGAGGATGAGGGTATTGGAATACCAGAAGATAAATTTGATTTGATATTTGAACGTTTTGCCCAGATCGACAGCTCGCTGTCAAGAAACGTCGAAGGCAGCGGTCTTGGTCTGGCGATTGTCCGGCAGCTTGTCAAAGCGCTTGGCGGAGAGCTCACTGTAAACAGTATAATGGGGGAGGGCAGCACATTTACGATTTTGTTGCCCGCTCGTAAAGTGCCCCGCAATATGTTGAAAAATAACGTGGAGCCCTCCGTGAAAAATGTACTGAAGCTTGTTACCGCAATGGAGATGTCAGATATTCACCTTTAGGGGAAACCATCATCATCGCATATCGTTCAGGGGTAATGTGCGATCAGCCGTACGCAGGATATGTCACAAATATGGAATAGTTCCATTATAGCTAAACGTTATCTTTTCTCAACAGACCTCCTGTGGTATGATAAAAGTGATTCATACAGCTTTTGGAGGTTCAGGATCATGCATTTTTGACTGTAAGTGTGTTAAGGCTTCTTACAGTTTTTTTATCCTATGCACATAAGATCCCGGCCACGCATTTTTGAACATCTGAGCTGAAAAAATCGTTATCATACGCGTACCTTGCTTGCACAAAATCACCCATGAATGCCATCAGGCTTATGATGTAACTGAAAGAAGTGATGACAATGTTTGAATTATTGATAACCGGACTGAAAAAATATATGGATTCCACTCTTGTACTAAAGGATATTACCTTCCAGGCCTATGCGGGAGAAAAAGTGGGTATTATTGGTGCAAACGGCGGGGGTAAAAGCACCCTGTTGAAGCTGATTGCCGGAATTGAACCCATGAATTATTGGCCGGGCTACCCTCAAACCTCCAGCTATGGCTATGATGAGGGTTTCATCAGTATTCCCGAAAGGGCTACTGTGGCTTATCTTGAGCAGATCCCCCGGTATGGGGAAGATGTGAAGGTGATCGACGTTCTAAACTTGGCCTTTGAGCAGGTGCACCAAATCGAAAAAGAGATGCGCAGGATGGAAGCAGAAATGAAGGTGCTTACGGGCAGCGAATTGGAAAAGACCCTGAAGCGATACAGCGATCTGGCCGTGCAGTTTGAAGTAAAGGGTGGCTATCAGGTTGAGGAAAAACTAAATCGGATCTGTACAGGACTGGGGTTTGGGGAGGCTTTTCTAAACAAGGCGTTCAGCCTGCTCAGCGGCGGTGAAAAGACGACGGTTGTTCTGGGCAAGATTTTAATGGACAATCCGGATATCCTCCTGCTCGATGAGCCTACGAACCATCTGGATATGGCTGCAATCGAGTGGCTTGAAGAATATATCAATAACTACCGTGGAATTGTTCTGATCGTATCCCATGACAGATATTTTCTGGACAATACCGTGAAAAAAATCGTTGAAATAGAGGACATGGAGGCCATCACCTACAAGGGCAACTTTTCATCCTATGCAAGGCAAAAGGAGGAAAACCTGCGCATTCAGTATGACCAGTATCTCGAGCAGCAAAAGAAGATACACAGCATGGAAAAAACCATCAAAGAGCTCAGGGACTGGGCAAACAGAGCGGACAACAACAAGTTTTTCCGAAGGGCTGCCAGCATGCAAATCAAGCTCGATAAGTTGGAGCGGGTTGAGCGGCCGGTATTTGAAAGACAGAACATGAAGCTGGACCTGAAGGTTTCCCAGCGATCAGGTTATGAAACCATCCGGGCTGAAGCACTGTCAAAAAGCTTTGGCGATAAAATCATTTTCAGGGATGCACAGCTGTTGGTTCGATATGGAGAAAGGGTAGCATTAATCGGGCCCAATGGCAGCGGAAAAACCACCTTTTTGAAAATGCTGCTCGGCGAAGAAAGCCCCGATTGCGGAACAGCTGAAACAGGAGCCAATGCAATGACTGCTTATTTGCCCCAGAAGGTTGTTTTCGATGATGAAGAGCTTACGGTGCTGGAGTGCTTTCGGGATGATATCTCCATTCTTGAGGGCAAGGCCAGGGAGTACTTATCCAAGTACATGTTTTACGGCAATTCAGTGTTTAAGAAGGTAAGGCAGTTATCCGGGGGTGAAAAGATCCGGCTGAAGCTGGCGAAATTACTATATAGCTCTGTGAACCTGCTCATCCTCGATGAGCCGACAAACCACCTGGACATTGAATCCATAGAAACCATTGAGGAAGCCCTGGAGCAGTTTGAAGGCACGATTTTTTTCATCTCCCATGACCGATATTTTATCAACAAAATTGGTCAAAGGGTTATCGCAATTGAGGATCATGCGTTAATAAGCTACCAGGGAAATTATGATGATTACAAAAAAATGCTTCAGCGCAAAACATTGCAGGATCTTCCGCAGCCATCAACTAATAATCCAAAAGATAACAAGGCAGTAAACCCTGATTTGAGCAGGAAAACAAGCAAAACAGCGAATCTCGAAAAAGAGAACAGGCAAAAGGAATTGGAAGCCAATAAGCTGGAACAGGCTGTGAAGGACCTGGAAAACGAAATCATGCGCATTGATCTGGAGATGGCTTCGATTACCTCCGATTATAATGAACTGGATAAATTATACTGCAGAAAAGAATGTTTAAGCGCGGAACTGGACGCAGCGATGGAGTTGTGGCTGAAGCTGGGGTTCTAATCCCATACTTTGGGGTAAAGCCCCTTTCAAAGGATCAACAAACTCATGCCGATTAAGTAAAAGCTTTGCGGCGGGGGGAAATTATGATTATAGAGCATACCGTTTGTGCCAGCGAAGACAATACACAGCTGCGCAGTATCCTCAGGCGCACGCTTTGCCTGTCCAATACGCTGTTGAAGGGAATGAAGAACACACAGAACATACTGGTGAATGGAAAACCCATCCGCTTTATTGACAGGGTTCATAAGGGCGATATTGTTAGTGTTCGCCTGGGGTTTGGAGATGAGGATTCGAACATTCCTCCCGAAGACATTCCCATCGACATCCTGTACGAAGATGATTCGGTCATCGCTTTGAACAAGCCTGCAAACATGGTGATACATCCATGCTCGGGCCATCCTGACAAAACCCTGGGAAACGGGCTGATGGGCTATTTCCGCAGCACAAACCAACGGATCAAGCTCAGACCGTTGGGGCGGCTGGATACAAATACCACCGGTATTGTGCTTTTTGCGAAAAACCCTTATGTTCAGGATTTTCTGATCCGCCAGATGAGGGAGCGGGGTTATGAAAAGCATTATCTGGGCATCGTTCATGGCGTTCTGACGCCATCCGCGGGGGAAATATCCCTGCCAATAGCCCGCAAAGAAGGAAGTATTATCGAGCGGGTGATCGATGATGCCGGCGCACAGAGCCTTACCCTGTATCAAACCATCCAGGAAAACCAGGAAGCTTCTGTGGTTCGTTTTCAAATCGTTACGGGCAGAACGCATCAAATACGGGTGCATTGCATGGCTGTGGGGCATCCTCTTCTGGGGGACACCTTGTACGGTAAAATTCCAACCGGGTTGATAGATCGACAAGCACTGCATTCTCATACGGTGACCTTTACCCATCCCGAGTCGGGACAGAGAACCACCATCAAAGCACCTGTGCCTGAAGATATGCAAAGAGCATTGTCAGCACTGAACCTGAGCAACCCGGATATATGAATGGTTTCAAATGTAATAACACGGAAAGACGTAGATAATACCACACAAATGCGGATCTGGGTGCTGCGATTGCATGAAATCGCTTCTGTTGTTATAATTACGGTATTCAGTAAAATGATGCTTTTATGGAACTGATAAATATTTAAGGGGGCGTAACTTATGGACAGAACAAATCTGACAATGCTGACGGATTTCTATGAAATCACCATGGCCAATGGTTATTTTAAGAACGGGATGAAGGACAAAATAGCCTATTTCGATATGTTTTTCCGAAAGGTGCCCGATAATGGCGGTTATGCAATCATGGCGGGCATGGAGCAACTGATACAATACATTCAAAACCTGAAATTTACCCAGGAAGATCTGGATTACTTACGCTCAAAGAACCTCTTTTGCGAGGATTTTCTTCAATATCTGAAAAACTTCCGCTTTTCCTGTGATGTCTGGGCGGTGCCCGAAGGGACGCCGATCTTTCCCAATGAACCGGTAGTTATCGTCCGTGGACCGATTATTGAAGCACAGTTTGTTGAAACCATGATTCTTTTGACAATCAACCATCAAAGCCTGATTGCCACAAAGTCCAATCGGATTGTACGCGCCGCTGACGGACGCGCCGTGATGGAGTTTGGTTCAAGACGAGCACAGGGGTATGATGGCGCAATCTATGGGGCCAGGGCTGCATATATCGGGGGCTGCATGGGAACCGCGTGCACCATCGCCGAGCGGGAATTTGGCATCCCGGCCCTGGGAACTATGGCCCACAGCTGGGTGCAGTTATTCCCAACCGAACTGGAAGCCTTCAGGGCATATGCCAGGCATTATCCCAGCAACTGCACGCTGCTTGTGGATACCTATAATGTACTGAAATTGGGCATCCCAAATGCGATTCAGGTCTTCCGGGAAGAAGTCGTTTCCAGGGGCTTCAGGCCCGCAGGAATCCGAATTGACTCCGGAGACATCACCTATTTATCCAAAAAAGCGCGGAAGATGCTGGATGAGGCAGGGTTCCCGGACTGTAAAATTGTTGCCTCCAACTCGCTGGATGAGTTCATCATCCGAGATATTCTGATCCAGGGGGCGCAGGTGGATTTGTTCGGAGTGGGCGAAAGGTTGATCACATCACGATCCGAGCCGGTGTTTGGAGGCGTCTACAAGCTTGTGGCGGTGGAAGAAAATGGGGAGATTGTTCCGAGAATCAAGATCAGCGAAAACGTAGGCAAGATCATCAACCCATGCTTTAAGCAAGCTTGGCGGCTTTTCGACAAAGAGACCGGGAAAGCCATTGCCGATGTGATTACCCTGCATGATGAAGTGATTGATGAAGAAAAACCTTATGAGCTGTTTGACCCGGAATATACCTGGAAAAGGAAAACCGTAACGAATTTCCGTGCTCACCGCCTTTTAGTGCCGATCTTCGAAAACGGAAAATGTGTTTATGAAAGCCCGGCATTGAAAGATATCCGGAACTATTGCAAGAAGCAGACCGACACTCTGTGGGAAGAAGTAAAACGGTTTGAAAACCCGCATCAATATTATGTGGATTTATCGTTACCGCTTTGGCAGACGAAGGAAGCATTGCTACAGAAATATTCGGTATGATGCATCCGAAAACAAAACAGGAGAGGATTTGGACTGATGGAGCTTCCGCTGGCACTTCGCGAGGCAATGGAGCAACAGCTGTATGGAATGCAGCATGAACAAATGATTCATGACGCTCAGGCCTTGAGCCTGCGGTATAGAACCCAGGGCGGCAGGTCTGAACGCCTGCTCAATGGGGAGCATGAGTCTTGTGCCTATGCGGTTTCCCGCATGCCAGCCACCCATGGGGCTGTTTTTTCGTGCCTGCAGCAGGTACTGGATGCTGCAGGAAACCTTCCCGAAACCCTGCTGGATGCAGGGGCAGGTACCGGCGCGGCATCATGGGCCGCCGACAGCCTGCTGGAACTGAAAAGCATTACCTGCCTGGAGCGGGAAACGGCCATGACGAAAACCGGGAAAGCCATGATGGAGAAGGGCTCTGAGGTCTTGCGCCTGGCGAAATGGATCCAAAAGGATTTGGTTCAGGATGAAATTTGTGAGCACGCTGATCTGGTCATCGCTGCTTATGTGCTCAATGAAATGACTGCCTGGGACAGGTTGATAGCAGCTGAGAAACTATGGAATGCTGCCGGGCAAATACTGCTTTTGGTGGAGCCCGGAACGCCGGTCGGGTTTTCCGGCCTGATGGAAGCGCGTAAACACCTGCTGCAAAAAGGTGCTTACATTATAGCTCCATGCCCGCTATACCACGATTGCCCAAAACCGGAGGACGACTGGTGCCATTTTTCCTGCCGCATCGCCAGAAGCCGTTTGCATCGGCAAATGAAAGGCGGGGAAGCCCCTTTTGAAGATGAAAAATTCTGCTATCTTGCGCTGTCCCGTCAGGAAGGATCCCCGGCAAATGCCCGTGTGCTGAGGCACCCGCAGATCCATAGCGGACATGTTACGCTGGAGGTCTGTACCTCCGGGGGCATTCAAAGCATCGGACTGAGTAAAAAGGATGGAGATAGCTACAGGAAAGCCAGAAAAGTAAAAGCCGGGGATTCGTTTTAACCCCCGGCTGTTTTCGTGATAAGGGATGTTTCACCTCGGCTTTCGCATTCGGGCAGCATCTTTGAAAGAATCGAAAGCAACAGGCACAATGCCCTCTTAGATACCTTCTCCAGGCTTCATGCGGGCGTAAAACACCTGAGGCTCCGCTGCCTGCTCGTTCGGCAGTACAGCCTTGTAAGTCGTTATACCAGGAGTGCCTGTTAAATCGAAGGATCTCCATGGGTTCACCTGCGGTGAGCCAAAGCATATCTCCACAGTGCCGGCTGTGAGATCAAAGATCATGGACCAGAGTGTCCCCAGCCAGTCCTTGTAAAAGTGACAGCACAAACCCTCGGGGGTCTTTGCGCTCAATAAACTTCGAATGGTTTCGCAGGAAACCTGCGGTGCCGAGGCTTCTGCTGCCCTTCGAATCGCATGGTAACGATCAACCGAATGCCGCATCCGGTTGGTGTCATACTCCAGCATTTCCGGTAAAGTGTATTGGTTGGTCGCGCTAACATACTGATCTGCGGTTCTATTATTGATCCTTTTGATGGCTCTGTTCGCACAGGCAATCTCAACCAGGGCGGCTTCACCTGTTCTGTCAGCCACAATCAGGTTCCAGTTGAAGGACATTGGTATACCGTCAATCAGCTTCAACGCTTCATCAACGGTTTTACAGCTATCCAACAGGGTCCTGATCACCGCCCAGAACTTCAAACCTTCACTCTGGGGCTGGGAACCGGGCACCGCCGCGGACATCGTCACGCCAAGACCATGCTCGTTCAATCCGTCAAAACGTCCAAACTGGAAGATGGAGAATCCGATATGGCTTGCTTTTCCCTTTATACGGGTGGTCACCAGGCGAAACTCGTCCTCGTCGCTCCATTCATAGCTTCTGCCCATTAAAACATGTCCATCTTGTGTGATGCCTGGCAGAAGGGCTACATGGCTGCACTGTCCTGTAAGCGAGGCCGACATGGCATAGTAGGCAGCCTCTATGGGCTCAACGCCCAGGCTTGCCGCGAACCCCTCCACCTCTTCATTGATACCCGGACAATACCTGTCAAAATATTTCAGTAACCGGGCAGACTCTTCCGCATTGTTTTTGCGTCCTTCGGCAGAAGAGGTCAGAAACCTGGCGTACTGCGGGCTGTGTTCGCGCAGCAGCTCCCCCTGAAACTTCCCAACCTCATAGGCCGTTCCTTCCAAGATGACATGGGTATAGTTGACTTCCTGCATCATTTTTTCATTGCTCATCAGTAACCTCCATTTATGGGTTCAATCAGAGAATCAAAAATGAACCCTTTATGATTGCCGGGTACAATATGTATACCGACATTTCCATTATAGAGAACGGGTATGACATATCGTGTCCCTCCAAAATAAGTTTAAAATAACGATTACGGTTATAAATTTGAATGGCTGAATAAGAAGGATCCCCCAATAATCAACGGAGGATCCTGTAGCAGCAAAAAAGCGTTTCCCTTTGGCGTCAGCTGCCAACAACAGCCTTTATGCAGTTGAAGGCCTGTTCTTCAAGGTCAAGGCATTTCTTCACCAGGGTCAGGCCTTCCGGAACAAGGCTTCGATCCAGTTTACAACCCACACCATTGCTACCGCTGAAGGGGAACAATACAGTAAGCTTTTTCAGGTTTACTGTGATTTGTTCGAACAGGTCAGCGGCTTTTACAAGCTCTTTCAGGTTTTCACAGGTTTGTGCAATATCATGCAGGTACTTTGCAATACAACCATGAGAGTCGGCATAGACCGCCAGACAATATGCAAGCCCAAAGTCGTCGAAGCTGCCACTTTCCATAGCCTGAATCAGATAATTGTATGCCATTCGCCCGCTGGCAAAATCCGGGCTGATGTGGAAGGTTTTTTCCCATTCGGAAATGCCGTATTTCAGTGAATCCATGAAGATTTTTTCCTGACTCACTTCCACCTTTCCCTTAAAGATCTGATAGAACAGCATGGGGACCTCAGAAAGCCCCAGGTTCCCATAAAGCATCGGATCACAGGGCTGACCGGTGCAGTCCTGAACAAAAAACACACCATCTTCATCATCAAAGCCTGTGATCAAACCGAACTCCAGCAATCGTGTCGGTGCCCATACGAGAACGGGGCAACCCTGATGAATGGATTCCTGTATTAGTGAGATGGCGTCCTCCCGAATTTTTTCGAAGGTATTCATTCGAAAATCAATCGCTGAATAAACCTGCGAGTGGATCCCAATCCTGTCCATTGCGTTAAGGTGATCCTGCGCCCAGTCGTATACGGTCACCGCACTGGGACATACCTGCTTGTGAACAATAAAATGAAAGCCCATGCCAGTCTGGCCCATCAACCTCCATGTTTCTGCGTCCCACAGCCCCGCGGAACGAAGTGCTCCCTCCACGCTGGCAATATAGCTGGTCCAGGTATACCCCATTTTTACATTTTCAATTTTTTTTACTGCCAAAAAACCCACTCTCCTTTTTAAATTCATTCAGCTGATACAGAAGATCGACTCAACGGAAATTGAATCATCAGCTTATCTGTTTACAGTATAAACAGTAGGTATGACATATGATGTCGCAGCTGTTTCTTTATCCATCTTGTAATGAATTTAGCTCCAGAATACGGTTTAGCCTGCTTTTCAGTTTTTCTCTGAGCCAGCGAGGAAACTCAATGGTGAATGAGCAGGGCTGCGACAGAAGCAATTGTAAAAGCTCTTCTGAATTGAAAAACTCAACGGTATAGCGATATTTCCCGTCGAACTCCAGGGTGCTTTTCATTTTTCCGAAATGGATATGTTTCTCCGACAGAATAGAACAGGTGTAAGCGTTTAAATAATTAAACCCGGTATCTTCGCCATAATCGGCCTCATTATAATCCGGAGCAAAGACATATGGATGGGTGGTAAATTTCAGATCGGATATTCTTTCGAGCCTGAAAACCCGAAGCCCCTTTCTCAGATCACAAAAACCCACCATATAGTTCATATTGTATCTGACAAACAGCTTATAAGGGCTTACAACCCTAACGGTAATGGGTTTTCCAGGGGTAACGTAGCTCAGCTGTATTGCAGTATTCGTTTCAATAGCTTTTTTAATTTGGTTGTATGTATGGATCACCTTTGAACTGACATCATAAACCGGTATTTCATGGGTTGGGTTGATACTTGTGGGCTGTACCAGGGTCAGCTTGCCAAACAGCTCGGCCAGCCGGGCGGCTGTTGCATTTTTGAGCGAACCGTATTGTTCAGCCAGATAAACCAGGGCGGCCTTGTCTTCTTCGCCGATAAATAAATGCGGCAATGTAAAGGCATCGCTGGAATAATAATAACCGTTGTGCTGTGCCGAATACTCCAGCGGGGCCCCCATTGAATAGCGAAGATATTCAATATCCCGGGATGCCTGCCGCGTGGATATCTCAAACTGCTCGGCAATGCACCGGGAGTTTGGATAGTGTTTCGCCCGGATTTGAGCATCAATCCATTGAATTCTGTGAAGATTGCTCACGGAAGAATCCTCCCCGGGGGTGGCAAGCTGCTTTCAAACTGCATTCCAGCAAAGCATCTGTGAAACACCCTCAAACATACATTTCTGTTCACAGGTAAGCAGGCGTGGCCTTCTGAGTGAAGTGAAGGATCTCGTATTACCCCTGATAAGATCCTCCGCTGCTGTCAGGATGACATCGCTGCACTCAGGATAAAACACATATCTGTATAGCAACTTATGACCTGATTAACGGGGGGTGTGAACAGTCTCCTACAACCCAGGTGCCGCCAGACAATACGAAACCCTGACAGCTTTCGCAGGAGTAACAAGCAGCCCCCTCGGTTTTATTATAGCAAAGGAAGCATTTGCAAGCAATTGCTTGTAATGTTATAATGAAATGACTGTATTTGTTACTGTTCACAGGTAAACAGGCGCAGCCTGTCATCCTGAACGAAGTGAAGGATCTCGCATGACTCCTGACAAGATCCTTCGCTGCGCTCAGGATGACATCGCTGCGCTCAGATATAACACATACCTCTGAAGCTGCTTATGAACTTATTAGTGGGGGGTGTGAACAGTAACCTGTGTTTTGTAAGGCATTTTCGGTTATTATTATTTAGTAAACCATCTTAAAACTACAGGTTAACCATTTTTTGCTTTAGAAAGCTTTGCCGGTGTGACTGACAGTATTCAGAAAAGAGCGAAAGGCTTGAGAAATGTTTAACAAAAAAATACTTGTCATCGATGATACCGAGCTGATGCAACGGATGATAAAAGACATTCTGAAAAAAGAGGGTTACGAGGTTTATTCCGCCTATTCCGGAGAAGAAGGGCTGAGCAAGGTTTCCTCCATCAAACCCGATTTAATCATTCTCGATATAGTTATGCCGGGTATCAGCGGGTTTGATGTTTGTCGCATCCTGCGTGCGGATGACAGTAATATTCTTACCCCAATCATCATGCTCACTGCTCAGGTCAGCGAGGACGATAAGCTGATAGGCCTGGAATTGGGTGCTGATGATTACATCATCAAACCGTTTAACAGCCGTGAATTGGTCAGCCGGGTCAGAAACACCCTGGTCAGGATTGACAGAAACCGTTGCGCAAACCCGTTGACAGGGCTGTCCGGGAATGTGGAGATCCAGTCCGAGCTGAATCACCGTCTTGCCAACCAACTTCCCGCGGTGGTCGTTTATTGCGATCTGGATAACTTTAAAGCTTTTAATGATGTGTATGGTTTTGCCAGAGGAGATTCCGCCATCCGCCTCACAGCCGATGTCATCCGCGATGCGGTGCGCCAGGAAGGGAACAGGGATGATTTTATCGGGCATATTGGTGGCGATGATTTTCTGGTGATTACCACTGAAGACAGGTACGAAGAGGTTTGCAAGTTTATCATTGAGGATTTTGACCGAAGGATTCTCTCTTTGTACCATGAAACCGACAGAATAAATAAATATATCTATACCCGGGATCGGCAGGGCAGGGAAGAAAAATTCCCCATCATTACCATCTCCCTCGCAGTGGTTATCAATGAGGCGGGAAGGTATGACAACTGGCTGCAAATCGCAGAAGCAGCCGCCGAAGTGAAAAAATACGTCAAAAAAATGCCTGGAAGCAATTACCTGAGGGACAGGAGGATTTAAACCATGGACAACTCTATAAAATCACAGATAAAGCGCGGGTTGAAAATCACAACCGACTATCTTACTACCCTGGTCATGTTCGCTATTTTTTTAGCCATTGTTATGAATGTTTTCAAAAATAATTTGCAAACCGGTGTGTTTATATTCTCGATTATCATATTTCTGGTATTTTTCTCAATGACCTATACCAATATGAGTGAGGTGGCTTTTAAGGAGAAACGTCCGCAATACGGGATTCATCCTTCCCCTTATAAAGGCTTTCTGTATGGTGTCATTGGCATGCTCCCTGTTTTGATTTTGCAGCTTGTGAATTATTTCATTCCTTATGGTGATCGCCTGTTCACCTTCGAGCGACGGGTTCTACAGGGGCTTACCAGCCCGTTATACTGGCTTGCCAGCCTGATCTCAGATCAGAGCTGGGTATACCATTTGGTGCTTCTTGTCATCCCCATTATCGCAGGGTTGGGTTACCTGGCCGGCCACTACGAGTTCTATATCATGCGCAGGTTGAAAATATTTAATAAGTTTAATAAGGCGAAGAAACCGGCGACAAAAAAGCCAATACCTTGACCCAAAAGCTATAGAGTACCCAATGGAAAAAGAACTGCATGGGTCTGCAGATTTTTTCCCGAAGCACTGTTTTGCTGAGGCAAAAAATTTCATTTTACTCCGTAGTATATGGGCAAGCCCTTGTTGAATATGTTAGTACAAAACAAACAAGGGACGGGGTATATTATGATTGTGCTTGTAAAGAAGAGTAACATAACCCTTATTATTCTTATTTTCCTGCTTTCCATAGCTGTTTACAGCTTAAACCTGGGAGGGGAGGAGGCTACCCCCGCGTCCTCCGTGTCAACGCTTGGAACAGTTATTGTTGACGCGGGTCATGGCGGAGAAGATCCGGGAAAGGTGAGCGGCTATTCCGGTGTGAATGAGAAGGACCTGAATCTGACCATCGCGAATTTGTTGGCCGACCAGCTTGAAGATGCGGGATACAGGGTGATCATGACCCGGAAGGAAGATAAGCTGATATATAAGGAAGGAACCACGGACATTACCGACAAAAGAAGGCAGGATCTGAACCGAAGGAAGGAAATGATGGATAACGGCGGCGCGGACATTGTTGTCAGCATTCATATGAATGATTTCAGCCAAAGCAAATATTACGGCGCACAGGTCTTCTATCCACCGGAATCTGAAAAGAGCAAGCTTTTGGCTGTAAATGTTCAAAAAGCCCTGCGTCAGGATGTGGATCCATCCAATATGCGGGAAGCTCTTTTAAAAAGCACGCCCATCGTTATCTTGCGAAATCTGAAAACGCCTACGATAGTGATTGAGTGCGGATTCCTGTCGAATCAGCAGGAAGAACAGAAGCTGCGCAGCGAGAATTATCAGCTTAGTGTAGCCAGGGCAATCAAATCTGGTATTGATAATTATTTTAAATGATTATGACGTTAACTCAGTATACATAATTTTTTGTGAGGTGATACAGCTAAACAAAACACGGTTAAATAACTCACAACCAAAAAACCTACGGTTGAACCTGTAGCAGAATTCATCCA
>JAAYJG010000196.1 GCA_012523055.1 Ruminiclostridium sp.
CCGGTGGATGTGAAAGTTATTCTCATCGGCAGCCCGGTGATCTATCATGCTCTGTATGAATACGACCGTGATTTTGCAAAACTGTTCAAGATAAAGGCTGATTTTAATGAAGACATGGAATGGAATGATGAGAACATTCATAAATTGGCCGGGTTTATCAGTGCTTTCTGCAAGAAGGAAGGAATTCGCCATTTTGATCCAACCGGCGTAGCCGAGGTGATCCAGTACTGCTCGTGGCTGGTGCAGGATCAGGACAGGCTGACAACACGGTATAACGAGATCGTGAATGTTTTAGCCGAAGCAGCAGCATGGTGTGAAATTGACGGGGGCACGCTGGTAACGGGAGAACACGTGAAGAAGGCGATTCGGGAAAGACACTACCGTTCCAATAAATATGACGAAGACCTGTTGGAACTATTAAAGGACGGAACCATCATGATCGATACCGGAGGCATGGTGGTGGGTCAAATCAACGGTTTGTCGGTACTGGATGTGGGAGACTATGTTTTCGGAAAACCGTCCAGAATTACCGCAGCAACCTATATGGGGAAAAGCGGTATCGTGAACATCGAGCGTGAAGCCGATATGAGTGGGGTTTCCCATACCAAGGGCGTGATGATCCTCAGCGGGTATATCGGGCACAAGTATGCTCAGGACATTCCCCTTTCGTTAACCGCCAGCCTGTGTTTTGAACAGCTTTATGGAGGTGTGGATGGTGACAGTGCCTCAAGCACCGAGCTATATGCAATTTTATCAAGCCTTTCGGGTCTTCCCATCCGCCAGGGTATTGCGGTGACCGGGTCGGTGAACCAAAAAGGGGAAATCCAGCCCATCGGCGGCGCAACCCAGAAAATCGAGGGTTTTTTCGAGCTTTGCAGGTTCAGAGGCCTCACCGGTGACCAGGGTGTTATCATACCCCACCAGAATGTGCGCAACCTTGTGCTGAATGAAGCGGTGACCCAGGCCGTTTCAGAGGGTAAATTCCATATTTACGCCATCCGGGATGTGGATGAGGGCATTGAAATTCTGACAGGCACAGAAGCGGGGAAGAAACAGGAAGACGGTACATATCCGGAAGGAACGGTAAACGATCTGGTATATAAAAAGTTGAAAAAATTTGCCGAGACTGTGGCACAGCATTATAGGTAAGGGGACACACCGCTACTCTGGGAGAATTAAGGTAAGGGGACACACCGCTACTCTGGGGGTCATCCTTGCTGCGGAATGTCCCCTTTTGATGTGCGGAATGTCCCCTTTTGATACCTGCGGAATGTCCCAACTTAATATCAGCTTCATCTCCGGGCTAAGGTTTATGAAAACATAAGGACGGTTTTTTTGTTTCATTGAAACAGAAGAACCGTCCTTTTCATCTCTTGCTGATAAGATTCATTCACAAGTCGTGGTTATTCCATGGGATAAAATTATTCCTGTGCATACAGAGCTTTTTTTGCATTTTCAATGATTTTCCTGACCGGTAAAGTGTTTGGGCAGCGTTTTTCACATTGCCCGCAGGCGATGCAGTTGCTCAGCTTGTACCGGGGGTTCCATTGCAGATCCAGGAAGGCCTTTTTTGCTTCTTGAAGGTTTAAGTAATGATATAGATTATAGTGGGAAAGTGCGGAACCCACCTCTATAAACTTAGGGCAGGGCTGACAATAGCCACAGCCTGTGCAGTGGGGTTCGGCATTCGGAATTAACTGCCTGACCTCTTGCAGGATTGTTTCGGTCGAAACAGGATTTTCCTCATACTCCCTTTTCATCCGCCAGGCATCATCCACCTCTTCCAGGGCTGTGAACCCAACAAGAATATGTACGTTTTCCAGTGAAAGCAGGTATTTGAAGGCCAGTTCCTTCAAATGGCTGTCAACAGCGAGCAAACCGCCTCCCAGAGGGTTCATAGCCAGTACCGGAATTCCCTTTCTTGCGCAATATTCAACAGCTTTCATTCGCGTGACATTCAGTACGTTTAACGGAAGGGTTACTGTTTCAAAGGCTCCGGTTTCCAAAAAACGAATAATAGTATCGGCATCACCGTGGGTTGTTATCTCAAGATGTTTTATTTTCCCGTCTTCCTGTGCTTTTTGCAGCCCCTCATACCAACCTCCGGGTTTAAAAGCTTCTTCAAACTGTTGTTTTGTGTGACACATCCAAAGGTGATAAAAATCAACATAAGGCAGGTTCAACCTGCTCAGGGACTGCTCCAGCATGGATGAAAACTGTTCTTTCATACGGATTCCAAAGCCGATCGAGGGATTATAGCTTCCAAGACCCAGCCCGCCATCACTGACAGCACTCTTTGTGGATACCAGAACTCTTTGTCGGTAGTTGCCTGAAGAAACCGCGCAGCCCACCCAAGTCTCTGAGTTTTCATCATTATTACTCCACCTGTAAAGCGGCACTGTATCAATATAATTGGAACCCAAATCGATTGCTCTTTGAATAATCCTGCCGGTTACATCAGAATCACCCACACGCATGGTACCGATTAAAATTTTGCTCAAATTCACCTGCATCACCCCTGTTCTTTTACCAATATGGTTTATCTTACCCCGCTTTACCATCTTAAGTTCAATTAAAATAACATGAAAACAGTTTCTCCCCAGAATAAGCGAGGTTAGTCTTTTTCTTATATCATCCAAACAGGCACAAACCAACTAATTCTATCCATGTGAAGAAGATCATTAGCCAGACAAATCACCGCACCTGGCTCTATATCTATTTTGGAATGCACCAGCCCGCCGAAATACTTCGGCTCGATGACAGGCTTCAGGATGCGGGGAAACATTCCTTAAAGTAGAATTAAGTGGGACGGAACGGTATTTGATCAAAATTTCGAACATATATTCCATTTAGATTTCATTTATAGTATAATAAATGTAACAGCAATTTCACATTTCCTCATTTGGGGTGATAAAAATGATAAATAACATGAAAGCTTTACGCGAAAGGTTTAATATGACTCAGGAAGAACTTGCTTGTGCTACTGGTATCTCGCGTAAAACAATAATTTCTATTGAAAATGGCAAGACAAGTCCATCGCTGGAATATGCTTATAAAATAGCAAAGCCATTTTCAGTCCCGGTCGAAGAAATATTTATACCATATGAGCCAAGAAAGCATTATGTTGAAAAGATAAGATATGTGGATGTTTTTTGCGGCATTGGTGGTTTTAGGTATGCCGCTGAGAATGTATTTAAGAAATCGAACATTCCTTCCAGATGTGTCTTTAGTTCAGATATTGATAAATATGCAAAACAAAGCTATGCTGCTAATTTTGGGCATGAACCTTTAGGAGATATTACGAAAATATCTGTTGAGAATATCCCCGATCATGAACTATTATTTGCCGGTTTTCCTTGCCAACCATTTAGTATTATCGGACTTGGTCGTGGGTTTGATGATATGCGTGGAACACTCTTTTTTGAGATAGCGCGTATACTAAGAGATAAAGCACCACATGCATTTGTTCTTGAAAATGTTAAGAGACTTGTGAGTCATGAGGGAGGAGCAACGTTTAAAAAAATTCTTCAGACACTTAGGGATTTAGACTACCATGTTGATTATAAAGTATTAAATGCATTGGATTATGGTCTGCCTCAGAAAAGAGAAAGGGTTGTTATAATCGGGTCGAAGACACCGTTTTTAATGAATTGGCAACACAAGTCAGATATAATAAACCTTTCAGATATCCTAGAGAAAAATGTACCTTTAAAGTATTATGCATCAAAGACTATAGTGGAAAAACGAAAATCTGTACATACATCGAAATACAATCCATCAATATGGCATGAAAATAAGGCCGGGAATATATCGTCATATCCATATTCATGTGCTTTACGCGCGAATGCATCATATAATTATCTCCTGGTAAACGGCGAACGCCGGCTTACTCCAAGGGAAATGTTACGCTTGCAGGGCTTTCCAGATAGTTTTAATATAGTAGTAAATGATATGCAAATTAGAAAGCAGGCAGGGAATGCAGTTCCTGTTAAAATGATAGAATCAGTGCTTGAAGAGTTTATACCGATGGTTTTTGCATATTAATTTCTCTATTGCTATTTTCCAAAATATACTATATGCTTTTTTTTGGAGGTGGTAATATGCCAAAAGAGCCAAAAATAAGAACCGTACTGAAAGCTAAACCACCGTATCAACTAAACAGATTTCCTAAATCTTTCTTTAATAAACTGGGGAAAGAACTTGTTTATTTAGTTGCTACTCGTTCAACGCTAACACTTGAAGGAGCCGATTGGGAGCAAATTTTTGCATTATGTATTGGTGCTGAATGGAAGCCTTCAAATGTCGGATTGGATGATATTGTACTTAATAATTGCTGCTGGGGCGCAAAAACTGTTAAGGCTAACAGTAATAACATATTTGCTCAAAAGAGAGTTCGATTGATTTCAGGAAGAAACTCCCCAGCTTATTCTTATGAGTCTGTAGATTTCCTTACAAAACCTCCATCTGAAATCGGTGAGATGGTGCTAAGGATATGGAACGAGTGCGTTTCTGGCGTTAGGCAAGTCTATAAATTTGTACGCACAATCGTTCTTATAAAAAGCAAAGATTTCAAACAATTTATATTATTTGAGACCGAGACTTATCGATACAATCCGGACGAATACACGTGGAGGAGAAATAGCCGAGGCAATTTGGAGGGATACGATAACAGCGGAAAACATATCTTTACATGGCAACCTCATGGATCCCAGTTTACTATCATTGAAGATATACCGGATGACGCGGTTTTATTTGAAGTTAAGCACCCACAACCCTTGCTGAAGGATGATATCATTAAGGCATTGGGGTATTCCTCGGAGTGGTTAACAATTGTAGATAAACAAGGAATTTAAAAGTACAATGGCATTCAGGAAACAAAACGACAGACTTTACTCTGACAAATTTGCGACAGACTAATGTCGGGTGTAACCCTACCAGGGACAGACTTTAACTTTTCATTTTACGGTTCTGAAAAAAATAAAAAAAAACCTTGCCATCGGAAAAAGTTTGTAGTATAATTGTGAACGTTGTGACATGGCATACGATGAAGTTGGAGATGGCCAGGCTTGCCTGGGTTGGTCGCAAGCTACACTTGCTGCTCACCCATGCATCCGGGGGAACTTCAATGGAGAATGTCCGATTCAAAGAAACCGGGCGACAAGTCACTGTACATCTTACCTGTGCGCATATATTGCTATATGCGTGAAGTATGTTTGTTACAGAGCCCAGGTTTGCAAACAGCAATGTTTGTTAGTCCTGGGTTTTTCATATGAACACTCGCGACACACCCGGCAGAGTGTAAAGAAAAACTTGTTGCGTCATTACAAAATGTGCCTGAAGGCATAAACAATGAAGTGCTTTCCAATCATCGAGTTGCATGGAAAGCATGCGTGAGGAGGCTTAATATGGCGAACAAACAAAAAATCCGTATTCGTTTAAAGGCTTTTGATCATCAGGTTCTCGATCAATCCGCAGAGAAAATTGTGGAAACCGCAAAAAGAACCGGTGCCAAAGTTTCGGGTCCGGTACCGCTGCCCACCAGAAAGGAAATCGTCACCATTCTGCGCGCACCCCATAAGTACAAGGACGCACGTGAGCAGTTTGAAATGAGAACCCACAAGCGACTGATTGATATTCTGGTTCCAACACCGAAAACGGTTGACGCTCTGATGAGAATGGATCTTCCGGCCGGTGTGGACATCGAAATCAAGCTGTAAAACAAACAATATTGTTATGTTCGGCACAGCCGAACCTATGACAGGAGGGAAAACAAAAAATGCAAAAATGCATGCTTGGAACAAAAATTGGGATGACGCAACTTTTTACCGATGAAGGCATCGCGGTTCCTGTAACGGTGATTCAGGCCGGCCCGGTATCGGTTGTGCAAAAGAAAACAAAAGATTCTGACGGCTATGATGCCATCAGGGTTGGTTATGTGGATGTCAAGGAAAAGAGGCTCAACAAGCCCGATAAAGGTCAGTTTTCAAAAGCCGGGGTCTCCACGAAAAAGGTTCTGAGGGAATTCCGGCTTGACAGCATTGACGCTTACGAGGTTGGAGCGGAGATCAAGGTTCAGGATATGTTTCAGGAAGGCGACAAGGTTGATGTAACCGGCATTTCCAAAGGAAAGGGCTTCCAGGGCACTGTGAAAAGGTATGGAACGGCTCGCGGTGCTTCAGCACATGGTTCAGGTTATCACAGAGGTGTTGGTTCTTTGGGGCCGAACTCCAGCCCAAGCCGCGTATTCAAAGGCAAGAGGCTCCCAGGTCAAATGGGAAGAGATAAGGTAACCGTTCAAAACCTGGCAGTTGTCCGCGTCGATTCCGAAAGAGGCCTGCTGCTTGTTCGGGGCGCAATTCCCGGTCCAAAGGGCGGTCTGATTGTCATTAAGGATACTGTAAAGGTATAAAGCACTTACTTTATGGAAGGAGGGCCTGAAATGCCAAAAGTGGATGTCTATAATATGAAAGGTGAAGTCGTTGGGCAAATCGATCTCAGCGATGATATATTCGGCGTAAAGGTGAATGAAGTCGCCATGCATAGCGCAGTGGTCAATCAACTGGCAAACAAACGCCAGGGAACCCAGTCCACAAAGAACGTCAGGGAAGTCAGAGGCGGCGGCAAAAAGCCCTGGAGACAAAAGGGTACTGGTCGTGCCCGTCAGGGAAGTATTCGTAATGTTCAGTGGAAGGGCGGCGGAGTAGCTTTCGCACCCAAGCCGAGAAGCTACAGCTATACCATTCCCAAGAAGCTGAAGCGTGTAGCACTGAAAAGCGCACTGTCCAGCAAGGTTCTGGAAAACAACATCATTGTTCTGGACGATCTGGCACTGGCCGACATCAAAACCAAGGAATTCGTAAAGGTTTTGAACAATCTGAAGGTAGATTCCTCAGTATTGGTCGTGCTCCCGGCAGTTGATGAAAAGGTTGTCAAGTCCGCGAGAAACGTTCCCGAGGTGAAAACAGCCTGGGTGAACACCATCAATACCTACGACATTTTGAAATATCAGAAGTTTATCATCACCAAAGATGCAATCGCCAGGGTTGAGGAGGTGTATGCATAATGCG
>JAAYJG010000018.1 GCA_012523055.1 Ruminiclostridium sp.
GCAGTCTTTTTGTCGAAGGGTTTAAATCCGTTATAGACAAACACCCCATGGTGACCATCGTGGATATCGTGCGGACAAGCTATGATCTGTTCAGTGCCGAAGACACCACATATGATATTCTGAACCGATATCCGGCCCTGGATGCCATTGTTTGTACCAGCGAGAAAGACACCTTTGGCGCTGCGCAGGTGATAATTGATCTGAACCGCGTTGCAAAAACCAGTATTATCGGGGTTGGTGTTTCAGATGATATCCTCAAATATATAGAATTGGAAGTCATAGCGGCTTCCTTTGACATGAACCCTGAAATCATGAGTTCCGAATCACTGGATATCATGCTCGAAGAAAAAGCGGCAAGCGAATATGTTGAAGTACCGATAACAACTGTGGCATCCAACAACGTAAAGTTTTTCAGAAGGAAAAAGAATTAAGCCAGGCGAGGGAACGATGAATTGGACGAAGAAGATGAGGCTGAATACAATCCGCAAAAGAATGCTGTTCTATTTTTTGCTGTCCATTGCGATGGTCAGCTTTGTCAGCGTGTACCTCTCTGTCAATTCAGGTATATTTTTCCGAAAGATAGATACCATGTTTCAGGCAAGCCAATTGCTTGAGGATATGCAAAACTACCTTGTGGAAGCCGAAAAAAACCTTGTTCTTTTCATCCAGACGAAGGATTCTGAAAGCAAAAATCGTTATCAGCTTTACATGGACCGGCTGCATGAAAGTGCCGGTAAAATCGAAGATACCCTGTTGACCGGTCAGGAATACTCGGACAAGCTAGTAAACCTGATCGAAACCTTTTCAGAAAACGCAATGCAGGCCATTGACGCAAAACAGGGCCGTGACGCCAACGCAATGCGCGAAAAATACAATGAAGTGCATCAGACCGGAAAGTATATTCTGGAAGAAATTCAGGAACTGAACCTGCAGCAGCTCAAGCGGAATACCGAATATTATGCGGCGCTATCCAAAAGCAATGCCATTGTGGAAAAGGCGAACCTTGTATTGATCGTCGATATTCTCGTACTATCCGGTATTATTATCCTATATATCACCTACAAGATGACCGATCCGATCATGAAGCTGTCCCACTCGGCAGATGAGATCTCCAAGGGAAATTTCGATGTTGAAGAGGTGATTGTCACCAGCGATGATGAGATCAAGATCATGGCTGTGGCCTTTAACAAAATGAAAGCCAGTGTCCACAATTACATTGAAGCCCTGCACAGCAAAGCTGAAGTTGAATCGAAGCTAATGGAAAAGGAAATGCAAAACCTGAAAATGCAAACCCTTTTAAACAATGCCGAGCTGCAGTCCCTCCAGTCCCAAATCAATCCGCACTTTTTATTCAATACGCTCAATGCCGGCGTTCAGCTGGCGATGATGGAAGAGGCCGACAAAACCTCTCTCTTCCTGGAAAATCTTGCGGCAGTTTTCAGGTATAATGTCCGCAGGCTGGATACCGAAGTGACGCTGAATGATGAAATGAACAATGTTCGGGCATACATCGACCTGATGCAGGTAAGGTTCGGGGACATGATCCGGTTTCGTGCCGAGATAGAGAATGAAGAGATCCTTCAGCTGCCCATCCCTCCGCTGATTCTGCAACCCATAGTTGAAAATGCCTGTATTCACGGTATCGGTGAAAAAGAGGAAGGCGGCAGTATTCTCATCAATGTGTTCCGCGAGGATGAGGAAAACATGATAGAGGTTGTAGATAATGGCGTCGGAATGAATGAAGAAACCATCAAACGCATTTATCAAAAAGCTCTCAGGGACGAGGGGATCCCTGAAAAACCCCAAAAAGGTCATACCACAGGCATCGGCATCGCGAATGTCATCCAGCGGTTAAGGCTGTTCTACCGGCGCCAGGATGTCATTCGTATCATAAGCATTCAGGGAGAAGGAACACGGGTGATTATCCGCGTCCCAAATGTTGAAGCGGCTTCCCCGATGGAACAAGTTTCAGCCGCGATACAGTAACCGACAAACTTCACAAAAAGAGTACTTGAAGCATTGAATCCCGAAAGGCAGGGTAAATGAATATGTACAAGCTTATGATCGTGGACGATGAACAAATTGTCATTGACGCTATCACACATATTATCAATAAAAACATCAAGAATGTTACGGTTGTCGCAACTGCGAGAAATGGCCGCGAAGCCATTGAAAAAGCGAAGGCCAACCATCCGGAAATCATTCTGA
>JAAYJG010000197.1 GCA_012523055.1 Ruminiclostridium sp.
ATTCATCTCTGAACAAAATGTCTGCGCCAACGGCCTTTTCCACACATCTTTTAACGCCAAGCATGCCGATTCCCAGGCTTCCCTGAATGCCGGGAATGGGAATGACCGCTGGGAACCGCTCTTCCCGATATTGGTCTATTTCATTTTTGATGCCGGCTGCCGTTTGCTCCGTAATATAGATAACGGCATACCTGTCCCGGGCCAATTCCTGCAGTGTCTTTGCAGCCTGTTCCCTGTTCTCTACGGGGAACACCGAAAAGCCCAGCACCTTAAAGCCTAATACCGCATCCTTTTCTCCGATGACACCAATTTTATACATAAACCAAACGCAACCTTTCACGGAGCAGATCATTGGCCAGACCATTGATCTTACCCGTCATGATGATCCGGGCGTTCCTGATCTCGGCTTCTTTAGCAAAAAGCCAGGCGATAAAGGGTTCCACCCCCATCGTGATCAGCTTTGCCCTGCGGATAAATTCCATAAAATAATCGTCCAGAAGCTTCTCCACCGCAGAGATGTTTTTCTTTGATTTGTAAAGCTCCCAGCCTTTACGAACGGTTTCGGCGTACTTTGTTTGTTTAATGTCGTTCACAAAGCTGTCAACATCCTTGTCACTGTTTGTGAAATAAACGCTTTCGGGTATTTCTCCGCCGCCCAGCTGAATCTTTTTCATAAAATCCCATGCCTTGTTGATGGCACGTGCACGGATAAACATCTTGATGTTTGTAATATCCACCGTCATCCTGGCAAGCTCATGCAGAAATTCGTTGTCAATGGCATTGAGATCCGCGGTAAACTGTTCATAAGCGGCTTTATCCAACAATAAATCGACCGTCTGCGGATCCCTGGTGCGAGAAAATGCATCATAAACATCCGCAACTGCCTGGCGCATGATGGGGGTCATTTCTTTATAATCCCGTTCACGCATCATGTTTCGGATCGTATCCTTGCTGAATGTACCCGTATCCATCAGAATGGATGACTGCTCCTGGTCTGAAAACTCAGCCTTCAGCAGAACCTTTACGTTAAAATAATCATGACGCCTTTGAAAGGCCTGGACCACCTCAACCTGCGGGGCAACCTCCAGAAGGAAATCATAGGTTTTTTTCATCTCTTCGCCAAGCAGCGTTTCAAAGGAAAAAACATTGCCGGCACTTTCCGTTCCGACACCATATTCCACTTCGGTCAGCACTTTATATGCTTCTTCAGGCGTGGCAGATTCAAGCATTCTTTCAAACCTGCCGCTGTCTAAAAGCTTGATCTCTTTTGCCCGGATGCGTGCGGTAGAGTATGCGTATTCATCCTGGTTTACCTTCAACATTGCCATCCCTCGTTCTTCCCTCAGGTTCCAAAAAGAATTTTTACCACTTCATTTTCCAACTCAGGCCTTAACATTTCGGAAACGATCTCGAGGGTGCTGTTTATCTCGATATCTCCGCTTCTGAGTATGAAACCGCCCGAAGCGCGAATGTTATCCTTTGACAGGATGATATTTCCGTTTATTCCGGCCGCTTGCAGACGCTTGTTTACCTTGCTCAGGAACTCATTGCCCAGGCGTTTGGCATCCTTCGTGGTAAGAAGCAGCTCACCGCCGCCGCCTGTCGCAGCCTTCACAACCATGTCTTCCATCAGCTTCTCATACTCACGGTCCGGAAGGTTTGCAACCTTTTCAAGCGCACGCTGGAAAGTCGCCTCTATCATGTCTTGCTTCGCCCTGAGTAACTCCTTGCGGCCTTCCAGGGCCGCGGTGGACAATAGACGCCTGTAAATCTCCTGGCTGTTTAAGTCAGCTTTTTTCAGTATTTCCGCCCTTTTCTGTTCGGCCTCGGAGGCTGCCTTGTTGAGAATTTCCTGAGCTTCCCGCCTGGCTTGCTCTTCAGCTTCAGACGCCCTTTTATGGGCATCGTCAAGGATCTTGGTTTTTATCATATCAGTTCCTGTCATTTGGAACGCTCCTTTAGTAGCTTACTGCAGCAAAACAAAAAACAAATAGAAGTTTTTGATGTTTTGCAGCTATGAGTACCGATATTGGGGTGTGGGCTATGCCCACCTTGTTCGGTAATGGGTTTCCTGTGTTTCATTATCGGCCATGATACCCTGTACCGAATGCACGATACAGCATTATCCTATCATCAGGATAGATGTAATCAGGGCCAAAATAGCAAACATTTCAACCATCAGCGCAAGGGTAATCGCGCTTCCGAGAGCTTCCGGGCGCTTGGCTATCAGCTGGATTCCGGATGTTGCAACCTTACCCTGCCAAATCGCTGAGATCCAGCCCACAAGACCAATAGGAACACCGGCGGCCAGATAGTGAAAACCATCAGCGAGTGTAAGTGAAGGGTTAATTTTTCCGATGATTAAAAATGCTACAACGAAGCCATAGATAGCCTGCGTGCTTGGGAGTGCCTCCAAAAGCATAACGGAACCAAATTTAGACGGATCCTCGGTTAATACGCCTGCACCGCTTTGTCCAGCAAGGCCAACACCCTTCGAAGAGCCGAAACCGGCGACCAGAAAAGCAACAACTGCACCCAGAAAAGCTAAATTTTGTCCGTTGATAATTTGTTCAAACATGTTTAAAACCTCCATCCCTTTCTCTTCGATACGGCTAAACTCGATTAAATTCCCGCATCTGCTTTAACAGTAATATATTTTGTATTTGCTTTCAAAGGACTGAAGGGTACTCCTCCGCCCGTGAAAAACTTACCAAAGAACTCCAGATACTGAAGCCTGCAAGAGTGAACATAGGCACCTAAAAGGTTTATCGCAAAGTTAATGGTATGCCCGATCAGTAATATGACGATTCCAAAAATAATTTTTAAGACCACGGGCATATCAAACATGAAAGCGAGATCGTTGACAATGCTGCCGATAATGGCGG
>JAAYJG010000198.1 GCA_012523055.1 Ruminiclostridium sp.
AGCGTAACCGGTATTGAAAGCAATGAAATATTCGGCTTTACCGTGGATACGGCGGCGCCTGTGCTGTCCATTGGGCAAAGCACTGCTGTAAGCATGGGTGAAAATGCTGAGGAAGCAGCGGTCAGCAATCAAATCGTTTTTGTCAATGAGGACGGTTTGTACATAATTGACGGCATAACTGAAAAGTCGGCAAATATCACACTGGATGGTACAACGGATGGTGTTGCCATTCATGAGGACGGTACATTCAAAATCACTCGCAGCACAAGCAGTACCGAAGCCGATCAAATCCTTTTGTTGAAGGCTGAAGATTCAGCCGGTAACGTCACCGAGCTGAAAATTCATCTTGTCAATCGTTCGCTTGCTGCTTTTGAAAGCATAAGGTTGATTTCAGACCTTGAAAGTTCCGATCAGCAGCTCGATTATATCGAAATGAGTATCGGGCACAGAACAATCCTTGAGGTTAAAGGGTTGACCTCAAAAGGCGAAGCTGTGTTAAGCCCGGAGGATATTGTTTGGGCGGTTCTTTACGAACAAAACATCATCCGGCTTTCTCAGGACGGCACAATTGAAGCGCTTGCCCCCGGTGAAGCAGCAGTCAAGGCCAGTTATCGTGTGGCTGTTGTTGAAGATGATAATGGTCAAAAGCAATATATTGAACTGGCTGATGTGATCAGGGTAAGAATCCGCGACGTGGGCTATAGATATGAGCTGCGCCAAACAAATGGTTTTACGCTGTTAACGCTGTATACCAGCGAAGAGCGCGGGATGGCAACCATTACAATGGATGGGAAAACTACCGTACTGTTTTATGATGCGACAAAAAAAGCTTATGTAGGTGCGTTCAACCAAAGATTAACCAGTGAGCAGCTTACCGACAATATTGTATTTGAACAAAGCAAAAAACCGCCTGTTCTTTTGCGCGGTGACACGGATGGTGACAACACTCTTAGCAAGGTAGATATTCAGGCTACGGTAAACGCAATACTCAATGGCGGATATGATTGGCGGGACAACGCCGAATGCTGGTTAAGAGCAGATATGAATGGGGATGGTGTGGTTGATATGATTGACGCACAGCTTACCCTTTTGGAGCTATTGAAGTGATGGGGGTGCTGTGATGAAAAAAATCCTTTGTATTTTATTAACGAGCATTTTATTGTGGGCTATTGCTGCAGGCGCAGTAATGGCTGTGAACGATGCGGCAGACCTTTCCTATCGGCTGCAGCTTGAGGTGACGGATGAGGGCGGCGTGGCATCCAACGTATTTAAAATTGGTGACAGGATATGTATTAAACTCAGTCTTATCTATACCGGAACCGGCAAAGCTCCTGTCCACGGATTACAGGGAAGATTTCGCTTTGACCCTTACGTTATTCAATGCATGTCTATTAAAGAAAAAAACAATATCAGCGCAAAGGACATGGATGGTCATGTTGCATTTGTTTATCTGGATATGACCGGACAGGGTAAAAATGATAGCATGCTTAGCAATCTCGGTGAGATAGAGTTTGTGGCAAAAAATAACGGAACGGTTGACCTTTATGCAGATGATTTCATTATTACAAACCGTGATGCATCTGCGCGGTATATTGATGATTCAGAGATGGTGACACTTGTTATCGGAACGGGTGTGAAGGACGTGACAAAGGAGCTGCTGCAAAATGATATTGCGGCAGCTGAAAAAATGCTTGCCGGCTGTACCATAACAGATCAGTCAAATCCGCAGATTTATTATCCGGATTTTTGGATTACAACAAAAACAGAAAAGACTTTTAAGGATGCAATCGAATTTGCGATAGCCATCTACCAAAAAGCCAATGCAACGCCGGAGGAAATCGAAACCGCAATTACTGATTTAGCGATAGCGGTTAAGGTTTTTGAAAATGCTAAAATTATTGGTCCAAGGCGATGGAGTGATGATGATTACTCAGGCAGCGACAGTTCATCAGGTGTAAGCAGCGCTGTTACGGTAAACGCATCGGTTAAAGCCGGGAACGGAAAGATTCATCCGGATTTTGTCATTCAAAAATGCCGCATTAATACATCGTGCAGCATCCGGGTTATTCCGGACGAAGGCTATGAAACAGAATATATTTATGTCAATGGTGAAAGGTTTGCGGGCAGTGATCTGTTTACGATACCCAATGTGGAACGTGACACAACCGTATCAGTTGTTTTCTGCAGAACCCCGCCATTTACCGACATTACCCCCAAAGACTGGTTTTATGTCAGCGTAAGATATGCCTGGAACAATGAACTGTTTAAAGGAACCTCGGACACTGAGTTCTCTCCAAGCTTGAACATGACCCGGGCTATGCTGGCTACCGTCTTGTATCGCATGGATGGGCAGCCCGAAGTCAATTCGTCTTCTGTTTTTGTCGATGTGAAGGATGGTATGTGGTACACCGACGCTGTTGCGTGGGCAAATGAAAGCACTATTGTAAAGGGCTACGGCAGCGGCATCTTTGCGCCGGATGATATGATTACAAGGGAACAAATGGCGGTGATGCTGCATCGTTATGCACAAGGTAAAGGACTGATAGCCAATGAAAGTACATACCGTCTGAATTTCTCCGATACATCACATATCTCGGATTTCGCATTTGAAGCCATGACATGGGCTGTTGAAAATGGTCTGATTCAGGGCAATACCTCAACAACGGTCAACCCCTTGGGAAAAGCTACACGAGCGGAGG
>JAAYJG010000199.1 GCA_012523055.1 Ruminiclostridium sp.
ATAGTTTATTAAAAAGAAAAAAGGCGTTTTAGCCTTATTTTACGCGGTTTTTAGGCAATCAAAGCTCCATCATGGAAACAGGTTCCGGCCGAGGGAATATACCTAATAAACTATAACAACGTGACTAATGTGGAAGAATCCAAAAAAATCCTTGCCGAATGTGAAAACACGATTAAAAAGCGCTTTTGGCCGGCGGGTAAAAAGAAAGCATGGCTGCTGGTCATCAACGCCTGGCTGGAAATTGACAGAAGGGAGTCTCTCCGGCTTCTGACCAACCTGTCCTTCGAGATGAAAAAGAACTTTATTCTGCGGCTGAACAAGAAGTTTCCGCTCAAACCGGTAGAATGGGGTATCCTGGAAAACGATCAATCCGTTTATCGAATCACCGAGGACATGGTGGATCAGAACCAGGAGTTGATTTTTAGTGAAAACGTGCTATACCGGACGGCGCAGAATATCCGGGCCAAACTGCAGAACGCAGCAGCCTTTTCGGATGAAAAGATTCCCAACGCGCATTACGAGAAGTTTCAGAAGCTGCTGCTGAAACATATCGGAAAGGTTTCCGAGAACATGATCATTCAATTGGTGGAGGAGATATATAAAACCATTGTTACAGCCGATTCACTGAACAACGTGTGGCTGACCCGGTTTAATTTGGCAACTCATGCAATCAGCCTGTTAATCCTGTGCGGAATTCAGGTGGAGGAAACCTTCCGGAAGCGCTTGCTTCCCGTTACCCCGCCTTACATGCAGAAGTTCGCGAAGGCATTTTTTGCCGGTAGAAAACCGACCAGTATTGAGGGAATCAGCCAGGTATACACCGCTTTGATGCAGGAGACACAGAACGATTACCATGTGGAAGCGTGGTTTTTAATGACGCTGATAATGCAGGGCTATGGGGAGACCGCTTTGCAATATGCCGGGTCATCTGAGCATTCCAATAAATTACTTCCCCGGCTGCGCCGGCTTGCGATCTTTTACCAGGGTACATCCGGTACACTGGTTAAGCCGGAAGATGTCAGTGATTCCGTACTTTGCCAGTTCCTTGCGCAGCCGTCTGTTGAAGAGCGGGTGAATTACCTGATAAAGGTTACCAGCAACGGAAACAATGGCTTGCCCGCCGACATATGGGGAAGAGTGGACACACTGGCCATCATGCTGCTGAGTTCTCATACAGACAGCGCCGATTTCAAGGAAATGAAATCGCTGTATGCTTCAATCTATTTCAAAACCACTGAGAAAGATAAATTATTTGGAGAATATTTGCGATTATCGGGCTTTGGCGTCTGCAGGTATGGCGATGTGGATACGATCCTGACAGAGGCTTTGCATGAGTGGTCGAAAAAGGATGCGCAGGCTGTCAGAAATGTTCTTCAAAATACCTGGGCTGCCGTTAAGCCCGACACATCCATTTTTCACGTTGAGGTCATATACAGTGCATTGCTGGAGCACTGCCGGAATGTTTTTGCCGTTGACCCGGATTTTTTCATCAGGGATTACCTGTTCTGGTTTAAAACCTTCCTGGTCCAGGGTGGAATCCAGTGGCAGGAAGGCGATGTGATCCGGACGCTTCGTTTCCCCGAAACCGGTCCGTTCAATCAGGCGCTTTTGGGAGCGATGAATATCGGTGCGGTATCGGTGGATAAAAGAGATACGATTTTACGTTTGGCAATGGAAAAATTTAAGCTCGACGACAAAGGCGCACTGTTCGCGGCCCAAAGCTATGGGGAAGGAAAGGAAGAGGTCCCGTTCCAGGCGCCGGTTAAGCTGGAGAAGGCTGAATTGTCTTCCTGGCAGGTCGGTATGGTAGGGATGTTCTTTAAAAAACTGGTGGATCACATGTTTATTGAAGAACCGGATTAAAAAAATACCGAACCGGGTGTAGAGCCTCCCGTCCAGTGAGCGATCATACAGATGGAGTGCAGAGGAAGCCGGTATATCACTGCCCGGAGTAAACGGTATGTTATTACGCATGGAAAGAGCGAGAATGAGGGTTACGCACCGTTGCTTTGGGATTTTTCTCTTTGCGGAATTTCTCCATTTGAATCAATATAAACTGTTCGGCGGAAAGCAGAGGGTTTAAAGTGAGTCAGAATAATTACTTTGAGGTTCTTGAAGCTTCACCCCAATGGGATGACAGGCAAATTGCGGTTCATGTCAGGTCGTATGACAAGGTGGATCCGAATACGAAGCAAGATGCGCTGCGAAAGCTTTTAAATCCGCAGGAGCGGTTGCTCAGCGAATTGACGACATTTCATGATCCGGATTATACCGCGCCGATCACAGAAGGTGACCGGTACGGGAGTTTTCTCACCTGTTTGGCGGAGACTCCTGACAATGCAGTGAACTTGTCTCCTCACCTTACCTTCTATCTTTATCGGAGAGTAACGGCCCACCCCGAGTTCATCAATATACCGAGCTCGTTTCAGCAAATACTGCAGGATATACGCGCAGATGTATGGGTTTTGCACAGTCTGGCCCTGATTTATGAAAGATGTGCCGACCATTGCAAGGAAACGGGAAAGACCGATCAGATGATGAAAATGGTTGAGAAATCCGTTTCATGCTGGGTGGAAATATTCAACCGGGGCAGCTTCCTTCAGGAAACATATACCTGGAGGAAGTTTGCGGGTACCTCAAAGGAAGAATTATGCCTTCAGGTCTGGAACAATTTCACAGGAAGGATCCCGGAAAGCAGCTACGAACAATTCAAGGAGCAGTTGAATATGAGCCGTGTAAAGCCGGCCTGCGTTTATCTTAATCTTGTAAAAAGGCTTACCTCCTTTGGAGAGCTTGGAATTGTGGCAAATGCGGTTCTGGACAAAATGATTTCGGATTTGATTAAAGAAGCGGACGCGATCTTTTTCAGAGGGAAGGTAAAAACCGGGTATACCGGAGATTATGAAGGCGTATTCTCTTATCTCCATGATTTGTACGGTGTTGTTGGTAATCTGGAAAGGCTGCTTTTATATGAAGCCGGTAAGGAAGATTCCTATATGTTCGAGCTTCGGACGACGAAAAGCTATGAAATTTCTTATTACCATGTTCCGGCCATCAAGGATCTGGAAAAAAGACTGAACTCCGTCAAACCTGAGTCCTCGCAGCCATTTAATATAGAGAATGAAATTAAAAACCTGTATGACCGGCTTCAGGACCTGGCTATAGACAGCATCAACGACGGCAGGTACAGGCTGGCGACAGCACTGATGCGGACGCTGACCGGAGACCGGAAGATTAAGGTTGGGAATGAATACAAGACCCTCAATGAAATGATCTATCTTTGTGAGCAGATGGCTGTCCAGACCGGAGACTATTGGAGTCCGCATGGTGCACCGACTCCGTTAAAGCCGGTTTATACACCTCCGCCGCCGTCGGGAGGCTATAGACCGGCTCCACAGCCTGCGGCGCGGAACATAAAGGGCAATATCGGGTGCCTGATATGGGTGATCGTTATCGTTATTACTCTCGTGTTGTTCATCCGTTCCTGCAACAATGGAAAAAGCAAGGAATCATCGAACAATGAAACTGCGGTCACTACAACCCAGGCCGTGCCGACACATACGGCAAAGGCTACAGATGCCCAGGAGAAACCGGCTCCGACAAGTAAACCCTCTAAACCCACGCAGGGGAAAAGTGCAGCTGCGCCTGCAATTCCCATCAACGAAGATACAACGCTAAGTGTCTTTTATGAGGCCTACAACCAGCTGAAGGCTGACAATATCAAGACTTTTTTGAATGAAGCGAAAAAAGTGAGCCCTCACCTTTCTTTTGAAGAAATAACGACGGATATCGAACTGCCTCAACGGCTCACTGTGATGCATGCGACTGATTCCATGCCGGATATTGTGTTTGCCAATCAGAAAACCATTATCAACGGAATAACCCAGGAAAGCTTTGAAAGTATGTTTATAGATATTACCGGCCTCAACTGCTTTTCCGGAGTTTATCAGCCGATTGCGGATTCGGTTACCATCGACGGAAAAAAATACGGAATTCCAATGGAAGCCTATACCTTCGGTATTTTATATAATAAGGACGTCTTTGAAAGGATGGGCTTGGCCGCGCCGGAGACAACAGAGGAGCTGGAAGCTGTGTGCGATGTGTTCAATGCCAACGGAATCCACCCTTTTGCGAATAATTTCTATGAAAAATACCTGAACAGGTATATTGTTCTGGATACAGAACTGGCGTCATGCCTGTATGAGCATCCGGAGCTTTACGCAGATATGGCGGTGAAAGGCTTGAAACCGTCGTCTTACCCGGTTATCCGTGAATGTATAGACCGCTATGTTCAAAAAATACAATATTCCGCCAATGATCCTGAAAACTGCAGTTTCGACGATTCGTTTGCCTGGATAGCGGACGGGACCGCCGCAATGATGATTGTTTACAATGCCGGTCTATCAGATATTTTAAAGTCCAATCCGTCAGCGGACATCGGATTTATTGCAAATCCGGTATCGGATACGGAAAACGCGATCTTCGTTGATACTGAAACAACTGTTCTGGCGGGTGTGCAGTCAAAGCATAAAGAAGCATGTATAAGTTTTCTCCAGTATGCCGCTTCAGAAGAAGGCCAGCTTGCATACAACAAAAATTCCGTTTATGCTGTTCCGGTCAGGGAGATTGGCAGAACGGATTTTCATCCTGTTGTAAAAGATATCATCGGTTATTTGGAGCAAAACAGGGCTTTTTATGCCGATCTGAACCAAAATGGGATGAATTCCTACCCGGGGGTAATGTACGAAATCAGCAAAATCGAAGATATTGGGGATTTGAATGTAGAAAATCTGCTGCGGCTACTGGATTCCGAAGAAAGAGGGAATTAAGCGGGATTAGTTCGTGGAACGCAGAAGGTCAAGAATCGCCTGCCGCATTTCCTTCGCGGTCCGGAACCGTTCTTCAGGCGTTCTCCGAATGGCGGTATACACGATCTGCGATAACGCAACGGGAATGGAGGGGTTTCTTTCCAGTACCGGTACAGGCTTGTTCTCAAGAATAGCGAGGATGGGATCTCTTTTTCGCAGAAAGCTTAAGGGATCATCCCTTTTCGTCAGGGACTCTGTAAAGGGGAAGGAACCGGACAGCAAGTAATACAGGACAATTCCTGTGGAATAGATGTCAGCCTGAGGCTTACAATACCTGTAATTGATAAATTGCTCCGGAGCCATGAAAAGTGGAGTACCCCGCCTGTCGGTGGTTTTGGTAATATTCGTGAGCCCTGCGTTTTCGTACATTTTTGCCAGCCCGAAATCGGTCAGCTTCGGTACGTCGTTCCCCTGTAAATACTTTTTTAGCAAGATATTGGATGGCTTGATGTCCCGGTGAATGATTCCTTTTTCATGGGAGTAATGTAGTGCCGACAGGATGTCACAGACAATTATGCAGGCTTTTTTCCATGGCATCCGGCCGCCATGGCAGTCATTCTTCAAAAGGAGATCTCCGCCGGGCATGTATTCACTGATAAAATAATGTCTGTCGTCTAAAAAGCTGAATTCATACAATTTGGTTATATTCGGATGATCCAGCCCCCGCATGATGTTGATTTCACGCTCAAAAAGAAGCAGATCGGTTTCCGAGGCGGACATACCCGGAATAATCGTTTTTATCGCGGCAAGCATGCCGGTGGTCTCCTGCCTGGCCAGGAAGACAAGGCCCATGCTGCCTTCGCCAATTTTTTTCAATATGCGGTATTCCATTAAGTCCTTCAGGCTATGCTCGCAAGTATATGCCGCGGCACAGTTTGGACACATAAAAACAGGCAGACCGAATGATTCCAGTTCGGAGGCGGTCATACCGGTGGTGAGGGGGAGTCCGCAGTCAATGCAGTTCATTGCCGGTCCGGTGTTTTTCACAGGCGGAATTTTATTATGTACGCCGGGTATATCAGCGTTTCCCGGTTCTCCCGATCCGACGGAAGAGGGCGTTTCCCGGGCTGTTTTAACGGGTTCAATCATCTCCAGCCTGAAAATGGTGTTCCCGGCAATAATCAAATCACCGACAAAGATTTCAGATTCCTGGTTCCATAAGATATTTTTTTTATTTTTGCTTTTAATCAATGTACCGTTGGTGCTGTGATTGTCCCGTATAAAGAAACGAGGAGGCCTGTAGTCAATAAAGAAATGAAGTCTTGAAACAAGACGATCCCGCGAATCGAGCTTCAGGTCAACGGGCTGATCCATATCGCCTCTGCCGACGCTGTACGAACAGGTAGCTTCGAATGACAGTAGCTTATCTTTATCATAACCTTCAATCACAACAAGTTGAACGGCCATATTTCCTCCGGGGGTAATTTCTTTCTATTCAGGATTATACCACAATATTTCTACCGGAGTATGTATTTAATACAATTTTCAACCAGGCCATTTCTGCTGCTGTGAACCGGGGAATCAGAATTTTTTAAAGGTGAAAAACACAGCCAGTCCTATCAGATCAAAGGAGATGATATAATTCCATTTGATGGTTTCCTTACTTATTCACATAAAATTACTATGGGATGAAAACCCCAGGATATAGGTTCGTTTTTTACCTTATCACCAGCGAGCCGTTGACCATAAAAATCATAGACTGCATCTTCAATATAAGAGAAACAAACGGCATGAAAATGTCGCGATAATTGAAATCCTACTTTTTTATAGAGCGGCTCAGCGTATTTTCCGCAAGCGGTTTAAGCTTTATTCTGGGGTTCTATATTTTTGTTTTTGGAGAAAAAACGGGAGCAAATCGATAAACTCTGCACTTCTAAATCATTCTAATATCCCTGGATTTATTGTTGAAACGGCCTTTATATCGAATCCGGAAGAAAGACTCGCGCTGGGAAAAGATGAATTTAAGGAGCAAATTGCCGAAGCAATAGCAGAGGGTGCAGAAAAGTATTTAATACAATCTGGTAAAGTATTAGCTCCCGAGCATGATAATAACGATAACAACGCGAAGGATAAATAGTAATTTTAGAGTGGTCATAAATATTTATGGAAAATAATACTGTGCTGTTTTTTGTAGAAATTTGAATAAAAATGTTTCACTTTAGGTACATTTATGTTGAACTGATTGATAAATGGATGCGTTGGAATGATATACATAAATATTTCATAAAAAAAAGCAGGAAACTAATTCAGAACTGATTCTGCAGTGAATATATATTTATAAAGAACCTGTTCAGGTATTTATCACTATTTTTAATATTGGTGGGATCGCTAAGATGAGATCTATATTGAAATGGATTATGCTGAAATTTTTTTATGTTATTCTTATGATCGCAATATTATCCTCCTGTACTTTTCCAATTGAACTTTTCCCGGCAATTTCACCCACTCCGAAAGCTCTTTCCGGAAAAATCGCGGATATAATTTCGGGGAGTCTGCAGCCGGAAAACGCTCTTTCTGAAAACATTCTTCAGGCGGATGCAACCTTCCTTTTTGAAAATTCCGCTTTATCCTTCACGAAACCTGTATATGTCATCAATTGCAGGTATTATTTACCGCTGGCCGAGTTTGTCACTGCACTTGAAGGAACCATTGAGATGACTAAAAATGAGATCACGATAAAAACAGAGTCAGCGGAAAGGCTTATAGATTTGGGAAATAACTGTTATAAGGCCGGAGATACCACTAACAAATTGTATGGCTATATCTATCGTATTGATGATACCGTTTTTGTCTCCCTTATCGATATCGTGCGGATGTTTGATCTGAAAACAGACTGGAACACGGACAATTCCATTGTTTCCATCTTTTATTCAAGGTATAGTTCTGAACACGTACAAAAAAGCGGGGACGGCATGGATGCACTTCTCCGGCTGGAGGATTTCGCGGCTTGTGAGCATTACCGCCACAGTGTACAGGGGCTTGAAAAGATAAGGGCGGTTGCGGATTATCTTGATGAGCAGTCCATACCCTTTTATGTGGCATGGGTGCCCAGGTATAAAGATCCCGGAAATGGGATTGATATGGATCCTTTAATCAACTTCAGTATGTATAACATCTGTTTTATATATACCCTTGATTATTTGGTCTGGCATGGTGGTTATATGGGCCTTCATGGATATACCCATCAGCACGATACCGAACAAAGCCTTTCAGGCAACGAATTCGGAAGCAGTATAAACGAGGATGGGGAACAGATACGCAATATCTTTGAAATGGCCATAAATACAGCCAACCAATTGAATATTCCCTTTACGTTCTTCGAATTTCCGCATTATGCCGCAACAAAACAGCAAATAGAAATCGCTGAAGAGTATTTTGACTGCATTTATCAGCCCAATCCAGATACTTACAGTAAAAAGGCACTCATTATCAACAGGGGCGGCAGGAATATAAAATATGTTCCTACCCCGCTTGGTTATATCAATTCGATAGGCGAAACGGATAACATGCTTAGAAATGTTGAGAACCTTGATCCTGAGACATTAGCCAGCCTCTTTTTTCATCCCGCTCTTGAATACGAATACATTAAGCTTGGCAAGGAAGAAGACGGGTATCCCACATACGAATATGACCAAAACTCAGTTCTTCACAGAGTAGTTCAATATATGGAAGGAAAGGGTTACATATTTAAAACAATCGATAAAATTCATTGATACAGCTTTCCAAATCAAACGAAGGTTATGCGTACTAACATCTATTGAAATAATACCATACTAAATTCAATTTTTATCCAAAATTACGCTTGTCTGTGGTTCGAATCATTTGTTATAATGGAAGCAAGTTCTTATTGGAAAATAGAGCAGGCGATGCATTCCTTCGGGAATGTATGGGGCCGGGCCCTTTGGGCAGCAGGAATGACACCTGTGGGACTGTAGTCCAAACAATTATAGTTCCGCAGGTGTTTTTTTCTCGTCCATAATTTACGAAAGGAGGGAAATGAAATTATTTCTGCAGAGGTTTTCATGGCAATTTCAAACATAATACACTGAAAGAAGGAATGGTTTAATGATGAAAAATGAAACCAACATAAAAAAATACAGAAGGCTTGCTCCCATCTATGATTTATTTTTCGGGGCAATTTTATCGCTCGGAAGAGAAAAAGCCTTCAATTTTCTTGACTTCCATCCCGGTAATTCAGTGCTTCTGGTGGGTGTTGGCACCGGTGAAGACTTGAAATATATCCCGGATCCATGCTCTATAACCGGTATTGATATTTCCGACCCAATGCTTGACAAGGCCAAAAGGAAATCGGCTGGCAAAAGAGTAAAACTGATCAATATGAACGCGGAAAAACTTAGTTTTCCAAACAATACCTTTGACATCATCGTTTTAAACCTGATACTAAGCGTCGCGGAAAACCCCCAAAAGGTTATGTCCGAAGCGCAAAGAGTATTAAAACCGGATGGTCGGATATTGGTGTTTGATAAGTTCATTCATTCCGGGGCAAAGGTATCCGGTCTCCGAAAATTGATAAATTCAATAACCTCGTCTATTGGTACGGATATCAACCGGTGTTTTGAAGACACTCTCCAAGGTCTCCCCGTGAATAAAATCAGAGACGAATCCTTAATGTTCGGTGGAATGTACAGGGCGATATTGCTTGAAAATGTATCTGATTTCCCCAACTGTTGAGAGGATGCCTCTTTTATTACAGGCCTCTGATCCCCCGCCATCTCTAAAATCCTGTTATACAACATGGTGTGTTTCCCGGATATTAAAGCATCAGTATAGTTAACATAGCTTTTATGATAACACTCAAGAGTAACAGAATATATTAATATGTCATATGCTATTGCAGAATATTGGCCTACATTGTCTATTATGGCTTGAATTTCGCTTTTAACGTAAAGAAACTGAGGACCGGCAGCTTTATCACGAAAGTATTGCTAATGCCCCTTCTTCTTTTAGTGTATTTTGCCGGAAGCAAAAAGCCGCAAACCCCCATTATTTTGGTTCTGCTTTTCTGCTTGTAAGCTTTTTTATCTTTGCTGAGGCTTGGAAGTGTCATAGGGTACAGCTTCTGGATGGTGCGTTACAGGGTGCGGTCAGACAGCTGTAGCTCGGGATGGTTTGATAGAAAAAATTAGTATTGACAAATAGAATATTTTTACTTATAATACATGAAAAGAATATTTTTAAAACCGAAGATCAAGGGAAGTAAGTTTAGGATGGTATTACAGAGAGCCGCTTGCGGGTGTGAATGCGGCAATACAGTACTTTACCGAATGGGCTTGAGAGGGTGGCTTGAAACCTTTTGGGAGTAGACGCCAACGGGAACCTCATCCGTTATCACAGAGGTACGCATGGTTGTGCGTAAAAGAGTGGGTAATATTTACCAAACTGGGTGGTACCGCAGAAGCATAAAGCTTTTGTCCCTATGGGGGCAAAGGCTTTTTTTGTACACTTTTTTGCGAAACAATACTCCGAACATGGAAGCAAGCCTGCGCAGAAAAGCCTTGAGAACCCTTTAACACTCTTTATGCGTGCATACTGCAGCTATGTGAGACTTGGGAAGCAAACCCTTGTTATGCAGGTATACAGGATGTGAAAACCTGAAGAAAGGAGTTTCATCGCATCAGATGAAAAAAAGGATTCAATGATGGACTATGAAAAAGTAGTTGAACTGTCGAAGAAATGCAATTTCATTCCCATTTGCAGGGAGGTTTATTCGGATCTGACAACGCCCGTTTCTCTTCTAAAGAAACTGGAGGAACGAAGCTCACGGTTCTTTTTGCTGGAAAGCGTAGAGGATGGGAAAAACTGGGGAAGATATTCCTTCCTGGGCTTAAGCCCAAACATGCGTGTCACCTGTAAAAATGATTTGATAAGCATTTTCAGGGATGAAAAGACTTTACAGATACCAACTCAAAAGCCATTTGTTATCCTTCGGCAGATACTCGAAGAGTATAAGGTGCCGAAACTTGAGAATATGCCTCCCTTCACAGGCGGGCTTGTGGGCTTCTTTGCTTATTCCATGTTCCGCTACAAAGAACGTAAGCTAAAGCTTCGTGAGAGCGAATTCAATGATTTCGATTTAATGCTTTTTACCGATGTTATTGTGTTTGATCATCTCAAACAGAAAGTTTTTATCATTGTCAATATCAGCACCGACAACCTGAAAAAGAATTACCGGAAAGCAAACGAACAGATAGATGCTATTGAAAGCATCATCCGGGCAACACCAGTGCCTGAGGTACAGTTTGATAATCTGCCAACAAGCTTTCAATGTAATATGTCCCGGGAAGATTACTGCGAAGTTGTCGAAAAAACCAAAAAGTATATCTATGATGGAGACATCTTTCAGGCTGTGCTGTCACGAAAGTTCAAAGCAACAATGAAAGGCAGCCTTGTGAATGCATATAGGGTGTTAAGAACAACGAATCCCTCACCCTATATGGTTTATCTGAAAATCGACGATCTTGATTTAATGTGTTCTTCGCCAGAAACATTGGTCAGGCTTCGAGATGGTTGTCTGACCACATTCCCCATTGCAGGTTCCAGGCCAAGAGGGAAAACGAAACAAGAGGATGAACTGTTGGAAAAGGAGCTTCTTAGTGATGAAAAGGAGCTGTCTGAGCACAACATGCTGGTTGACCTGGGAAGGAATGACCTTGGAATGATATCGGAAATTGGCTCGGTTAGGGTTACTGAATATATGACCATACACCGGTATTCAAAAATCATGCACATTTGCTCCAGGGTTGAGAGCAAGATTGTACCCGGACATGATGCCCTGGATGCCATCGAGGCTATACTGCCCGCAGGCACCCTGTCGGGTGCACCCAAAATACGGGCCTGTGAGATCATTGAAGAGCTTGAAGCTGAGCCAAGAGGTATCTATGGTGGCGCACTGGGGTATATTGATTTTACCGGAAATATGGACACCTGTATTGCCATTCGCATGGCGGTTAAAAAAGGAGATACAGTGCATATCCAGGCAGGGGGAGGCATTGTTGCCGACAGTGTGGGGGAGATGGAGTTTGAGGAATCTGGAAACAAGGCGTCAGCAGTGATGAACGCTGTTTTAAGGGCAAAGGAGGTTGATGACATATGATTGTTGTTATCGATAATTACGACAGCTTTACCTACAATCTGGTTCATCTTGCGGGAAGTATGGATCCGGATATTCAGATCTTCAGGAATGATGAAACCACAGTAGAAGATATCAGGCGATTGAACCCTGATCATATCATTTTGTCGCCGGGGCCGGGGTATCCAAAGGACGCAGGTATTTGCGAAGAGTTGATTGTCGCATTATCAAAGGACTATCCCATGTTAGGTGTATGTCTGGGGCATCAGGCAATCTGCGAGGCTTATGGGGGCAAGATCTGCCACGCAACACAACTGATGCACGCAAAAAAGAGCACTATCAGGATTGAAAATCAAGAGCCAATCTTCAGCGGTCTGCCGCAGCAGGTGGAGGGTGCCAGATATCATTCTCTGGTAGCACTGAGGGAGAGTATTCCCGAAGTACTGCGTGTAATTGGCGAGGATTCCATGGGTGAAGTGATGGCAGTGCGGCATGTTCATTATGATTTGTATGGGCTGCAGTTTCATCCGGAATCCATCCTGACACCACAGGGAAATGTGATCATTGAAAACTTTTTATCAATAGGGAGGGAAAGAGCATGATACAAAAAGCTATACAGGAGCTTTTACAGGGCTCAGATCTGCAATATGATACCGCGAAAACAGTTATGCATGAAATGATGGATGGTACCGCCACCCAGGCGCAAATGGGTGCTTTTCTGGCCGCGCTGCGCATGAAGGGTGAAACGGTGGAAGAGATTACCGCCTGCGCTCAGGTCATGCGGGAAAAGGGCTTAAAAATAAAACCGGTTCGCAAGGTGATAGATATCGTCGGTACTGGTGGTGATGGTACGGGAACCTTCAATATATCCACAACGGCAGCATTTGTGACGGCGGCAGGTGGGGTTCCTGTTGCAAAGCACGGAAACCGTGGGGTCTCAAGCCGATGTGGGGCGGCGGACGTGTTGGAGGAGCTGGGGATCAACATCAACCTTAGCGCTGCGCAAACAGAAAATATTCTGCAAAAAAGCAATATGTGTTTCATGTTTGCACCGCTGTATCACACATCCATGAAATATGCTGCGCCAGTGCGCCGTGAAATGGGTGTTCGAACTATTTTCAACATATTGGGGCCCTTATCTAACCCAGCCGGTGCAAAGATGCAGCTGATGGGTGTTTACAATCAGAAGCTGGTAGAACCACTGGCAAGGGTTCTGATGAACCTGGGGGTTACCCGTGGACTCTGTGTTTGCGGCAGCGATGGTATGGATGAAGTGACACTGGCAGGTGAAACCCATATCTGTGAGATACGGAACGGAACCATTAGCCAATATGATATCACACCAGAACAATTTGGTTTCAAGCGTTGCAGCATGGAAGATCTGAAGGGAGGAGACCCAAAAGAAAATGCAGTGATTACTGAAAATATCCTCACAGGTACTGAGAAGGGTGCCAAAAGAGATGTGGTGGTATTGAATGCAGCAATGGCTATCTACTTAAGCAAGGATGACTGTCCGGTATCAGAATGCATAAAGATTGCTCAAGATTTGATTGATAGCGGAAAAGCGATGAATAAGCTTCATGAATTGCGTATGCTTTCAAATGAAGTATTCTTGAATTAATGGATTTTTCTCTTTTTCAAGAAGTGGCACAATGGTAAACCTCCCAAGCACTTAGATACTACTGTGAGTTAGAACATTTTTAGTGAACTCAAACCGCGGAAGCTGAACATCAAACTTTATTCCATTGCCAGACACGCAAGAGGCTTTGCTCTGGGTACATGAATTTATGAAGGGAGTCGATGAAACAATGAATCTTCTTAATCCTCCAAAAGTGGTGTGTAGTACAACATTAGAGCCGCCAGTACAGCAGAATGACGAGTACTCAAATTCCGGAGAAAACGGGAACGAGAGTATTTTAGATAAGCTCGCCAGCGCCGCAAGGTTTAGAGTGGAGCAGAGAAAATCTGTCGTATCTTTTTCAGATATTATCTGTCAGGCTCAAAAAGTGAAAACTGTCGAAGGCTTTCCATTTGAAAGAGCACTGAAGAAAAAGGGAATTTGCTTTATTTGTGAGATAAAACGGGCATCGCCTTCCAAAGGTATTATCGCACCGTACTTCCCATATATGGATATCGCAAAAGAATATGAGAGAGCTGGTGCAGATGCGATTTCTGTTCTGACTGAGCCGTATTTCTTCCAGGGCAGTGAAACATACCTGCATGAAATACAGCAAGAGGTTTCTGTTCCCATCTTGCGAAAGGATTTTATCATTGATCCCTATCAGCTTTGTGAAACCAAAATACTTGGGGCATCGGCAGTACTTTTGATATGCTCCCTGCTAAATGTGCAAACCCTGCGAGAATACATTTCCGTTTGTGATGAATTGGGGCTTTCCGCCATGGTAGAAGCCCATAACGAAAGAGAACTGGACAACGCGCTAACGGCAGGAGCAAGGGTTATTGGTGTGAACAACAGAAATCTGAAGGATTTTACACTGAATATGGACAACAGTATTACGCTTCGCAAGCTGGTGCCGGATTCGGTTCTGTTTGTTGCCGAAAGCGGTATACGGGATGAAAATGATATCGCAAGGTTGGAACAAGCGGGAGTAAACGGTGTGCTGATTGGAGAGACGCTGATGCGAAGCACGAACAAAGTAAAAATGTTGCAAAGGCTAAGGGGTGGACAAGGATGACACAGGTGAAGATCTGTGGAATTAAAAACCAGGAAGGAATCGAGATTGTGAACCGTCACAGACCCGATTACATTGGTTTTGTTTTTGCCGAAAGTCGTCGCAGAGTTACCCATGAACAGGCCTATGAACTGCGAAGAAAGCTGGCGGAGGGAATCAAGACGGTGGGGGTTTTTGTCAATGACAAGGTCGACTCCATCCTGAAGCTCGCTTTAAGCGGGATCATCGATGTCATACAACTTCATGGAGATGAAGATGAACATACGATAGAATTGCTGAAGCAAAAAACGGTATGCCCCATCATCAAAGCGGTCCGGGTTGAAAAACCGGAACAGATTCTTGCAGCACAAATGCTTCCGTGTGACATGCTGCTATTGGATGCATTTCACCAGGGAAGCTATGGAGGGATCGGGAGGCAGTTTGATCACAGCCTTATCCCGCCACTTCAGAAACCTTTTTTTCTGGCTGGAGGGTTGGATGAAGAAAATGTTGGACAGTGCATCCTGAAATACAAGCCCTATGGCGTTGATATCAGCAGCGGTGCTGAGACGAATGGGAATAAGGATGAAGCTAAGATCCGAAAAATTCTGAAGGCGGTATCACTGGCAAGGTAAAGGTGATTGGACTGGAAAGAGCTTATGAACTTAATGGAAACGACAAAGTACTTCAGGGTGGGGTGAAGGTTATGCCTGAGAAATCACCTGTTGATAATGGCACCTTAACCATTACTACTATTTTTGTAGTATGATACAATACATTGAGTCAAGGAAACTGTCCCTGATGGTCATAAATCTACGGGCAAGTCTTCATTTCGATTTATATAGAATGATCGAAATTACATTTTTGCTGATGAGCTTATTATATGAACTGGATAGTAAAAACATGATTCATGCAGAAAAAAACATGTTTCATGCAGAGAATGTTTTTTTCTAACAAATTCCTGATAAATTGAACCCAGGGAATGCACCCTGTACAAAACAATCAAAAATGGAGGGATTTGTTATGAAAAAATTATTCGTACTTATGATGGCAATTATTATGACACTGAGCATGGTTGCCTGCGGAAAAAATAAACCTGCTTCAAAGACACCTGCAGCAACTCCGACATCTGCAGCAACACAGGCACCTGCAGCAACACAGGCACCTGCAGCAACACAGGCACCTACATCAACACCCGCACCAACGGCAACACCCGTGCCTACATCAACACCCGCACCTACAGCAACACCCGTGCC
>JAAYJG010000200.1 GCA_012523055.1 Ruminiclostridium sp.
CAATGAAACACTTTTTCAGGAGCCAAACTACGAGTATATCCATGGAGAATTATCAAAGTTAGGGGTTACACTGAAGCTGCTGTGGAAAGAATATCGTGACCTATGTGTTGGAGAAGGTGGCATTGCAGTCGGTTATACGAAGTTCTGTACAGGCTATACCCGCTTTACTGAAGCGCAAAATTTAACCAACCACTTAACGCACAAACCGGGTATGGTAGTAGAAGTGGACTGGTCAGGTCCTACGATGAAACTGATTGATCGCATGACCGGCGAAGTTATTCCCGTCTATCTGTTTGTGGCCACATTACCATATAGCCAGTATTCTTACGTGGAACCTTGTTTAAATATGAAAGAGGCATCATGGCTCAACTGCCACATTCATATGTATGAATTCTTCGGCGGCACAACGGTCAGAACCGTCTGCGATAATCTGAAAACCGGCGTCATTAAGCATCCCGCGAAGGAGATATTATCCTAAATCAGGCATATGAGGCTTTGGGAAACCATTATTTTACTGCGATCATGCCGACGCAGGTACGTAAGCCAAAACAAAAAGCGTCTGTAGAAGGTACTGTTGGCAAGATTGCAACGGCTGTGATCGCCAGACTCCGTAATGAAACATTTCATTCATTGGATACACTAAAGGCCGCTGTTAGCAGTGCGCTCAGAGAATTTAATGATGCACCGTTCCAAAAGCGCAACGGAAGCAGGACTGAAATCTTTCTTCAGGAAGAAAAAGCGGCTTTGCGGGAACTTCCTGCGCTGCCTTATGAAATTGCCGAGTGGATCTATGGCAGAAAAGTATACCCGGATTGCCATGTCACCTACAATAAGAATCATTATTCATGCCCCTATCAATATGTTGGCAAACAAGTTGACCTTAAGATCACCGGATCTTTTATCGAAATCTTCCACAAAAGTGAACGTCTTGCTACGCATAATAAATACCATGATTATGTCTGTAATGCCTGGTCGACCCATCCGGAAGACATGCCAGACCAGTTTCAGCAAATGGAATGGGATGATCAGCGGATTCGCAGTTGGGCAGCCTCAATTGGCAGCAGTACATCAGCAGTAATCAACCTTATCTTTGACAGTGTGAAAATCAAGGAACAGGGATATAACGCATGCCTATCCGTTTTGCGGTTCAGTAAATCATATTCAAAAGAAAGATTGGAAGCCGCATGTTCGCTGGCACTCACTAAGTTTCGGTCGCCGCGCTACAGGCATTTAAAATCCATACTTGCCTCCAATGAAGATTTGATTTACGCCAATAACCAAAAGCAAAACGCTGCGGTAAATAACACAAAAGGCTATGTCCGCGGTGCATCATATTATGGAGGGCATCACAATGATCAATGATGAAACTCGCCGCAAACTACGTGAAATGGCCCTGGAGGAAATGATCACGGCTTTGGATTTACAGAATAAAGACAACGTTTACACGAATCTGCCCTTTGATGAAAGGATCAAGATGTTGGTAGATTACATTTACCAGGAGAAATATAACGGGAAGGTGAAGCGCCTTTTAAGTCAAGCACGCTTCCGTATCCCGAATGCTGAAATTCATGATATATATTATACGGATCGCGGGCTAGATCGCGACCTTCTGTTAGAACTATCCACCTGCCAGTTTATGCACAATCATTCCAACATCATCTTTCAAGGATTTACCGGATCTGGCAAGAGCTTTTTGGCTTGTTCTATTGGACGCCAGGCTTGCAAGCAAAGCATCAGGACGAGATATATTCAAATTCCTGATTTATTGATGGAAAGGGATGAAGCTGCACAAGAGAAAATGGGTATGGGAAAGTTGCTTACCAAGTACAGTAGATACCGGCTTCTCCTGCTCGACGAATGGCTTTTGAATGACTATTCAGACCAAGAGCTTCACTTTCTGTTTGAATTGATTGAGCGACGCTATGATGCTGCTTCCACAATCTTTTGCACACAGTACAAGTTGGAAGATTGGCACGGCAGACTGGGTGGCGGAGTCCTGGCCGACTCCATCATGGATAGAATCATTCACAAATCTCATCAATTCTATTCTGGAAACATAAATATGCGTGAGTTCCTCGCCAAGAGATTATAATACTTCATTGGATACCGCTTTGTTACTGGGGCGGTATCCAATTAAAAACTGCCGGTATCATTAGCGTGAACCAATGGTACGGTTTTCATAAATAGGTGGTACGGAAAGCATG
>JAAYJG010000019.1 GCA_012523055.1 Ruminiclostridium sp.
AGCAGTATAATGCCGGTGACTTTGACAAGAGCTCCTACATCACTGTCTTTTATGCAATTTACAATTTACGCACCCATCTGTTAAGCTATTCCAACGCCGGCCACAACTGCATCCCCATCATCTGCGGGCCAGAGGGTGTGAAAAAGCTGTACAAGCCCGGTATTCCCATCAGCAATTGGCTGGAAAAGCCGGAATACACCGATGCCTCGGTTTGCCTGAACCCCGGGGAACGCCTCTTTTTGTATACCGACGGTGCCGCCGATCAATGGCTGAGCGATCCCGAAAAGCTGATTGATGACAGCTATATCCTGAACATTCTGAAGGATCCACATGTCGATATTAAAATCGCATTGAACCTGATCAGTCGCTATGTTTATAACCGTTTGGACGCCATCAATGCCCGTCAGAAGGATGACATCACCATGGCCGTCATTCAGCCCGTTCCAAAAAAATCACCCCACCATTCAAGGGAAAGCTAAGCCAGAACCACGCATAGCCTGTTGAACGGAGTGAAGGAGCTTCGCATGACTCCTGGAAAGATCCTTCGCTGCGCTCAGGATGACGCTGCGCTCATGATTAAACACAAAAATGTTAATAATAACTTTTATCCTGGAAAGGTAAAGACCCTTCCTTTTTTTGGGCCTTTACAAAGAACGTTTGTTCGTTTATAATGGGATCAGAAATGGCACTCAATCACCGGAGGGGTTATGGAACGAACAATCCTGCATGTGGATGTCAATTCCGCCTATTTAAGCTGGGAAGCGGTTTATCGCCTGCAGCACGGCTCGCGGGTCGATCTGCGCACCGTCCCCAGCGTTGTCGGCGGGGACGAAAAAAGCCGGCACGGCATTGTCCTGGCCCGGTCCATCCCAGCCAAAAAATATGATATCAAAACCGGCGAGGTGTTGTGGTCGGCTCGCAGCAAATGCCCGAACCTGGTGGTGTTGTCTCCGTCCTACCCGCTTTATTTAAGCTGCTCCAACGCCATGCTGTCCCTTTTAAAGGAATACAGCCCTGTGGTTGAACGGTATTCGGTCGACGAATGCTTTGTCGATTTAACCGATTATTGCGGTGGGCGCAGCGGTATCGACATCGCCTGGGAAATTAAAGAGCAGTTCCGAAATCGTCTGGGCTACACGGTGAATGTGGGTGTTTCGGTGAACAAGCTTCTGGCCAAGATGGCCTCCGAGCTTGAAAAGCCCGACAGGCTGCATACCCTGTATCCCCATGAAATGCCCAGAAAGCTTTGGCCCCTCCCGGTCAGAGAGCTTTTCCTCTCGGGGCCCAGGACCCTTCCAAAGCTATACAAGCTGAATATTTTTACCATCGGCCAGCTTGCGCATGCGCCGGTGGGGCTTTTGCAGGAGCATTTCAAAAGTCATGGCCACGCTATTTGGAAATATGCCAACGGCATCGACGATTCTCCTGTTGTTGCGGGGGAAAGGGCAATGAAAGGGGTGGGGAATTCAACCACGGCCCCATACGATTTGGATAACGAGAACGAAGCGCTGCTGTACCTGCTGTCCCTCACGGAAACAATTGCCATGCGTCTCAGGGCCGCCAGCATGACCGCCCGGGTGGTCACGGTCTCCCTCAGGGATGCCGGGCTTTCCTTCTATTCACATCAACGCAGGCTGCCCGCCCCCACAAACAACACCGGGGTTCTGTTCGCGCAGGTGAAGCAGCTTTTTCTCGAGGCATGGAAACAGGAACCGCTTCGCCATGTTGGGGTTCACCTGTCCGAGCTTGCGGGGGATGAATTTTACCAAACCTCCCTGTTCGATGAAATCCTTACCCGGCAGGCCCTCGACCAAAGCATTGACCAGATCCGCTCGTCCCACGGCACACAGGCACTGGTGCGGGGCTCTTTTCTGCACTCGGGCATTCCTCCGCTGTGCGGCGGGGTGCATGAAGCCTTTCCAAACATGAGAAGCCTTTTGTAATCGGGCACTTTTCAACCAGTAGCAAAGACAGCCGGTTACCATAGAGCTTGAACAGGCAGCAGGTTTTTTGAATGAAGCATGGGCTGAATTTACCGTTGCTGTCCGCGATATACTGTATCAGGTTCTCTGAACCAATGTTTTTATGGCGTGAATATCTTTAAGGAAGGATGGACATGAAAATCTTAATGCGGTCGGTGGATATGATTTGCTGCACCAACAAGGATGGGGTGATCACTCCGATCAAATTTCGTATCTCAGATGAAGACAAGGAGATAAAAATCATCCGCATCGACAGAATTCTGTCCCGCAAGGAAGAAAAGCTGGCGGGCAACCGTATGCTGATTTTTACGGTTCAAAGCGTGATCAACGGAAACGAGCACCGTTTTGAAATGAAGTATGAGTTTAGCACCTGTAAATGGTTTTTGTATAAAATGTAACGTAATAATTTCAAAAATAGCCCAGTACTGGAACACTCCCTTAAAAAATTGCCCAATCCTGGAGCAGTCTTAAGTGAACGACCGAGACATGGCAGAGAAGCCAAAGTCAGTAGTAACTAAGCCTGGAACGGTGCCGAGTGAGCGACCCGCTAAGCAAAGCATATATTTCCTGCATGAAATAAAGGTTCCGCAGTGAATACCAACTTCAACCTGCACAGATGCCAGCCAGGCTGTGTGCCTTTACTGGTTGTTCAACCCGATGGCCAGCTCGGTCAGTATGTTTTTTTCAGGCTTGTTTGGCAGAGGCTCAAGCATGCTCAGGGCCCTTTGCACATAACGGTCAACCCATGCACGTGCTTCATCAATCCCCCCCAACCTTACAATCTCCTGTATCGTCCACTTAATCTCTTTCTGCTCTGGTTTTTTGCCTGTCAGCATGTTTTTTACTTGATGGCGGAACTGCTGGCTTTTTCGCAGTGCTAAAATCAACGGAAGGGTAATCACCCCTTCCTGTATATCATTTCCTTTGGGTTTTCCGGTTATCTGAATGTCCTGGGTCAGATTCAGGATATCATCCTGCATTTGAAAAGCCATGCCATAATAGAACCCAAACTTTACAAGGTTTCTTACGAACTTCCGGGGTGTTTTTGAAAGAAAGGCCCCCTCTGCACAGGAGGAGGAAAACATCCCGGCGGTCTTTCTTCCGATGCGTTTGAGATAGGTCACCAGTGATACCTCCGCGTTAAAACGGCTGTAAAACTGCTCAACTTCTGCTTCACAGATGGATTTAATCCCCCTGGCGATCTGCTCCAGCCGGTCCTCGGGCACAGCCTGGGACAGCAGCAGAACCGCTCTGGTTAACAGAAAATCCCCCAGGTATACAGCCATCTTGTCGCCGTACAGCCTGTTAATGGTGGGTTTTCCCCGTCGGATCTCTGCATCGTCGATAATATCGTCATGCACCAGCGTTGCCATGTGTAAAATTTCAATCCCGGCAGCGGCGGTAAGCAGGGTGTGATCTCTGGTTTTGCCAAAACCGGCTGAAAGAACCACAAAAGCGGGCCTCAGCCTTTTCCCGCC
>JAAYJG010000201.1 GCA_012523055.1 Ruminiclostridium sp.
GGAATACGCCTTGAACGGACGCTTTCCGGCATTGGTTAAATCAATTTGCTCCAGTAGCTCTTTGGCCCTCTTTTCCCGTGGGACTTTTCTCATGCCGTAGAGGGAACCGCAGAAGCACAGGTTGTCAAAGCCGGCCATTTCGTCATACAGATTACTTTCATCCGGGACAATCCCCATGATAGACTGGGCTTTTTTGATGTTCCTTACTGCATCAATCCCATTAATGGTGATAGAACCGTCGGAGGGTCTCGCAAGACCTATCATCATATTTATTGTTGTGGTTTTACCCGCCCCGTTTGGACCGAGAAACCCAAAGATTTCACCTTGACGGATGGAAAAGGAAATACCGTTTACTGCGGTTAAGTTTTCGTAGCGTTTACTCAGTTTGCTAACGGTGACAATGTCGGTGGTATTCATAGCCTTTTTCTCCCTTCGAGAAATTTGCTCCATGACAGAACTCCTTTACCTCCGTGCTGCAGTTCTGTTTTTGCACATGGCAATGTTCATATTCGGAGGAATGGCAACCACCCTCGTCCGGAGTGCAAAGTTCCCGCTCTATAGATGCCAGTGATTCGATTTCGGCAGCAAGCTCATGCAGCACATCTCGATTTACGTCATAGTGCATAAAATAGCCTTTCTTCTCGCCACTTAAAAGCCTAGCTTCCCGCAGAACTTTCAAGTGCTGTGATACAGCCCCTTCCGAAAGCTCCAGCTTTCTTGCCAGTGCCCGAACACAGTAATTACGTCGCAGCAACAACGATAAAATTTTCATCCTTGTTTCATCGGCAATAGCCTTGAGTAAAAGCATCCTGCTCATCACACAACCTTCTTTCCTTTGATTGATTTAGTACATACTAAATCAATCATCTCACATTGTTTTAATTTAGTCAACGCTAAATTAAAACAAGATAGAACTGTTTGTTTTGATATACAACAGAGAATTCTTGGATGTACACTTTCCTCATTTGTTTGAGTTCACTGCGATAGCAGGCTCCAACCATCGAGCAGCAAATATTCTTCTCTCGCCCGATCCCTACCAGTGTCTTGCCATAGAAGATTTTTTCCACGATAATTTGGAGCTGGCTTTCATTTACCGCATTAAGAAGGAAGCGGGCTACCTGTTAGCTTTCCCGTTGAGCAAAATCATCACGTCCCTCATACCGTTTCCGTTCAAAATATCCAACTGATTTTTCACAGGAATATTTCTTGGTATTTTTGATTGCACGGTATAATTCATGATATGCGATCTTCTTTAACCATGCCCAGAATCAATACTTACCGTTATAGGAGGCAATGCATTGGATGGATTTAAGCGCAACTTTCTGGATCACATCCGCCTTAGCAGCTGACGGATTTGGTCTGAATGAGACTGATTGTACCTTTGCGACAGGCTTTCAGCATCTTCTGAAAATCACTGCGTACCTTTATATTTCTGCCGCTGGCGATATCCGCGAAGATCCCTGCGCTTTCCAAGAGAGGGTTACTGGTGAACAGGGATTCATAA
>JAAYJG010000202.1 GCA_012523055.1 Ruminiclostridium sp.
AAAGTTTTGGCCAAAACAAAAAAATGAAAAAATACACTACAACTTTTTGTAAAGTCAAAGAGCCCTAAAACCTTTGTGTTTCAATGGTTACGGGCTCATTTTTATTCATTTTGCTGCAAAACTCAGGATATCGATAGACGATCACTACAATGATTTTACTACAATTCCCGGAAAACTCAAACAAAAAGCTTTGGCGGCTTCTATAAAATTCCTGTAAATCAGGTAAATTTTGCAGTATAATGAATAGGAACGTGGCTCAACTTACAGGGGTTCGGGAGGAAATAGATGCCAGGCTTAGGATTTACCCGGGACGAGATCAAGCAAAAGATAAGAAAGCTGAAAAAATTGGAGGTAAGAATCCGTTGCGGCGTTTCAGGCTTTTCAGAACAGGGCCTTTCTGAGAGGGCAAAGCATGCAAGCCTTGTATGGGATGAATTCTTTAATCTGAATGATAGCTGTGGCGGAAAGGCAAAATACTCACTGAAATGCTTATCCGTCATGGATAAGGATGAGTTGAAAGATGTCATCGGCGAATTCTTTTTTAGTGTCTATTACCGGTTCTACAAAGAAAACGGGTATGTAAACACCGATTTATATGATCCGGAGCTTTTGGCTCAGCTCGGTCTGCCCTATGATGCCGACAAAAACACCATTAAGAAGAGGTTCAGGGAGCTTGCGAAGAAATACCATCCCGATACCGGTGGTGACAGCATGAAGTTCATTCAACTGATGGAAAGCTACAGAAAACTGGTGGATTAACACATAAGGCATCGCCCGGGAGATTCCGTTTGGTACCCGCAACACACGTTTTATCGCTCTCCGGGCAAAAAAACGTTGAGGTGGAGCGGGGAGCCAGATGAGCCTCGTTATAATCAATCTTTCTCTTGACGGAACATATGGTGTATGATAAGTTTATCTTGTTTCCGAACTTTTTATTGGAGGATGATTTCATGTCGGATTACTCTGTAGAGGTAAAATTCAACTAAATACAGTTGAAACGGGTATTCATTCATAACAGGACTAACCTGTTACTTGTTTGGTATACCCGGAAACAGGCATTACCTTTACAGACTGCTTCTATAACCTTTTTCCATGAGAGATTTTCAGCGCGGCAGGGTATTGTCGGGCTGTTTTTATTGCAAAATCGCCCGTTAATCCTTGCAACGTCAGAATAAACCCGCAGAAGCATTCCGCCTGTAATGGCGAGGGATGCTTGTGCGGGTTTTTTATTGGTTCTTTTGGGAAGCATCAAGCGCTCGAGTCCCCTGCCCGGGAAAATTGTGATAATAGTTTATGCAATAGGTAATTCGTGGAGGATGATAAAATGAAGCAAAAAATGCTGAAAACACTGGAGTTTGATAAAGTTCTTGAAATGTTACAGGAACAAGCTATTTCAGAAAATGTCCGCAAAAAAATTGAAAATCTGACCCCTTCTCTTTCAGAACAGGAGGTGAAGCAAAACCTGCTGGAAACCACTGAGGGAAGGCAAATCATCGAGCATTCGGGCACACCGCCGTTGTCTCCGATGACCGAACTGAACAAGATTGTGCCCCTGGTGGGAAAGGGCTCTTTGCTGATGCCTGATCAGCTTGAAAGCGTTGCACAGTTCCTGACCAGCTGCAGGCGTCTGAAAGCCTATTTGAAAAAAGCCGAGATCACTGCTGCCTCGGTCGCACTATATGGAAACTCGCTTTACGACCTTACAGCTCTTGAGGATGAGATAAAACGGGTAATCCGAGGAGGCCAGGTGGATGACAGAGCCACTCCGGCCCTTGCTGACATCCGCAGAAGGATCCTGAATAGCGGAATGCAGATCAAAGCAAAGCTGGATGCATTGCTTAGAGGCAACAGCCAATGGTTTTCCGAAAGCTTTGTTTCCATAAGAAATGGCCGCTATACGCTGCCTGTCAAAAAGGAATTTAAAAGCAAGGTGAACGGAACAGTGATCGACATGTCCCAGAGCGGTGGTACCTACTTTATCGAACCCGTACAGGCAGCGAAGCTTTCGGAGGAAATTTCCATGCTTCAGATCGAGGAGGAGAATGAAGTTAGGCGTATCCTGTATGCCTTGACCGCACTGGTTGAAGAAAATCTGAACCCGATCCGACTGAACATCGAAGCCATGGAGACCATGGACTTCATCTTTGCAAAATCAAGGCTCAGCCTGGCGATGAAAGCCTCTGTGCCCGAAATAACCACCGAACGGAAGATCCGAATCAAAACCGGTCGGCACCCGCTGTTGAAAACCGACAACATCGTTCCCCTTGATTTTCACATTGGAGATGCAATTTCAGGAATGGTGATTACAGGCCCGAACACCGGTGGAAAAACCGTAGCACTGAAAACCATCGGCCTGATGTCGTTGATGGCACAGAGCGGATTACATGTTCCTGCCGAGGAAGCTCTCCTAACACTGAGCAATTATGTGTTGTGCGATATCGGAGATGGCCAGAGTATCTCTGAAAATCTGTCCACCTTTTCTTCTCATATGACCAATATCATTGAGATTTTAAAAGTGGCGGATGATCAATCACTGGTGCTTTTAGATGAACTGGGTTCCGGTACCGACCCGGCAGAAGGTATGGGTTTGGGAATTGCTGTGTTGGAGGAGTTGCTGCGTAAAAACTGTCTGTTTGTCGCAACAAGCCATTATCCTGAAATTAAGACCTTTGCCCAGGAAACAAAAGGGCTAATGAATGCCAGAATGGCTTTCGACAAGCAAACCCTGCTGCCGTTGTACCGACTTGAAATCGGTGAAGCAGGAGAAAGCTGCGCACTGTATATCGCAAGCCGGCTGGGGCTGCCAAAGCGATTGGTTCAACGGGCAGAGCGGGCGGCTTACGGAGAAAGCCTTGGCAGCAGGCATACTATGAACCCGGCAAAATCTTCCGCAACGGATTCTTTTGAAGAGAAAGGCTTTCGTTCAAATCATGAACCGGCCTTGGGTTCGCACCCCGATTGCAGGAAGGATGCCACCAACCATGAATACCCATATGGCAAGGGTATAGGGGAAGCTGAACAGAGCAATACTGCCACAAGCCGGGTTAAAAGCGCTCAACAGAAAAAGACTGAGCCTTCACGAAGCATGCGCTTCAATGTTGGGGACAGTGTTATGATCTACCCACAAAAGGAGCTTGGCATTGTTTACCGGAAGGCCAATGAAAAGGGAGAAATCGGTGTACAGATCAGAAAGAAGAAAATCCTTGTCAACCACAAAAGGCTGAAGCTGCAGGTACCCGCAAGCGAGCTGTACCCGGACAATTATGATTTTTCCATCATATTCGATTCGGTGGCAAACCGCAAAGCCCGAAAGGTACTGGAGAAAAGGCATGATCCCAATGTAGTCATTGAGCATGATACCAACGAAAGAGGTGAACCGATATGAGCTTTATCACACTTGAAAACCTGACTAAGGAATATACCCGGTTTAATAAGGAAGAGGGGTTGAAGGGAAGCATCAAAAGCCTGTTCAAACGCGAATACATTTGCAAAAGGGCGGTCTGCGACTTTAGCCTTGAGATCACAGAAGGAGAGTTTGTGGGCTTGATCGGCCCTAACGGAGCCGGTAAAACCACTCTGATGAAAATGCTGACCGGAATCATCTCCCCCACTTCAGGCAGGATTTCGGTGCTGGGGTATGTGCCGAATGAGCTGAAAAATGCCTATAAAAAACAGTTTGCCATCGTGATGGGGCAAAAAAGCCAGCTATTTCAGGACTTGTCGGCGGCAGATACCTTCCTGCTGCTGAAAGAGATTTATGATATTCCTGAAGAGGAGTACCGGAAGAATCTGAACTACCTTACTGAATTGTTTTCGGTGAAGGATTATCTGAACGTTCAGGTCAGAACCCTTTCCCTTGGGGAACGGATGAAGATGGAGCTGATCGCCGCACTACTGCATGATCCGAAAATCCTTTTCCTTGATGAGCCCACCATCGGTCTGGACGCTGTCGCACAGAAGCAGATACGGGAGTTTTTAAAAGAGGTGAACCGGGACAGGAAAACAACGATCCTGTTAACCAGCCATTACATGGAAGACATTAAAAGCCTGTGCAAGCGCTGTGTAGTGATCAATCACGGCCAGAAAATCTATGATGGTGCGCTGGATGTGCTGCTTTCACAGTATCAGACCCATAAGAAGATCACGGTCTCCTTTGAAGAAGCTACAGAATTTTTACCAGGTTCGGAGATACAGATCACCGAACAGAACCCCTTCAGGCTTTCGTTCCTGGCCAAACGCGGAGACGTGAACGGAATACTGCAGCAAATCATGCATTCCTGTACCATTGAAGATATCTCCATCGAAGAGGAGGAAATCGGAAACGTGATTGAAAGGATCTACCAGGCTCAATGAGATAGCCCGGTGTTACTGAAAGGGAGAAAGCATGAAGAAATATATCGAAACCATAAAAATAATGTTCAAATCCCAGATGGCCTACCGCTTTGATATCTTTATCAGCATGGTTTTCAGCGTGTCTAAAATCATTCTGGCTTATGTACTGTGGGGTGCTATTTTTAGTACGAAGGATGAAGTGGCAGGTTTTACGTTCAATGGGATGATATCCTATTACATCATCAGTTCCTTCATTGCACAATTGAACCAGTCTTCGTCAGCCGGATGGCAGATATCCGCAGAAATTCGCCAGGGCCTGTTCTCAAAATATATGGTACGGCCGATGAACATCTTCGGATACTTTACTGCTCATACGGCAGGCACTGTTCTTTTACTGCTTATCTTCAACCTTGCCGCTGCGGTGCTGTGGACCTTTTTATTCGGTGTGAAGATCACGCTGGCCGGAAGTTTCTATGACATCCTGTTGTCTGTTGTGCTGATCCTGCTCGGTCTTTTGTTCATGATGCAATTGAATTACTATATCGGGATCCTGGCATTCAAATTCCTTGATATCGGCCCTTTCATGATGATCAAGGACAATATCATCGAGTTTGTGGCAGGCTCCTTTATCCCGCTGGCTCTGTTGTCCGACAAAATTCTTCTGGTGATGAGATTCCTTCCGTTCTACTATGTCTCCTATCTGCCCACAATGCTTCTGTTGGGCAGAAACGGGCAGGAGGCTTTGACGGGAGTGTTGGTGCTGGCAGGCTGGAATATCTTTTTCGCGGTATTGAACACAATCTCCTTTAGAAAACTGAAATACAGATATGACGGGGTGGGAATATGAAGATGAAAAAACAGCTAAAAATCATTCTAATGCTTGCTAAAATGAAGCTGTCGCGAAGCATGGCCTTCCGGTTTTCCTTTTTTAGCGTGTTCTTTGTGGATGGCTCTCTGTTTCTGATTCAAATTTTGATGTTTCAGACCATTTATGCGCAAACAGATACCATCGGCGGATGGGACCAGCCACAGATGCTGCTCTTTATCGGAACCTTCTCTTTGCTCAATGCGGTAAATATGGTTCTGTATTTCTTCGGTGTGATCACTATACCCGAGAAAATAAAAACGGGACAAATGGACCTGTATATCACCAAGCCCATTCATCCCCTGTTCCATCTTTCTTTTGAAAATATCGATATGGGATCGGTGCCGCTTGCAGCAGCCAGCATTGGGATCATCATTTATGCCGTATCCCTGATGGGTATACCGGTCACCGCAGGGAAAATCCTGGGCTATATCTTTCTGGTGCTGCTGATGCAGGTTCTATATTATGATATCGAAGTGATCCTGCGCACCTTCCCCTTTTTCTTCATCCAGACCACATCCATCGAGCGGCTGGAGGGAGAACTGCTGACCCTGTGCATGAAGATACCGGGTACCCTGTTCAAAGGTTTATTTAAAGTGATGTTTTATCTTTTACTGCCATATGGGATCATGTCCACGATACCGACACAATTTTTCACAGGCGTCCTGTCCCCTATGGGCTTTATCTATGCTGTGGCGGTGGTGGTGGGGTTTACCGCTTTTACAATTGCTTTTTTCAGGTTTGGCCTGAAGCATTATAAAAGCGCAAGCAGCTGATCTCCGGCGATTTTACAGAATCGTATGGTAATCGATACCTACATACGGAAAACCGTTCAATATTTTCTCTTTACGGTTTTTCATGAAGCTTGCACACCATGGGCCCAGATCATCCAAGTCCATGCTCCGGTGTATCGCGACATACAGATCCATTTCACGCAGCCTCAGGAAAGTGGGGATTTCCAGCACCCATTTGGGATCCAGTTGGTTCTCACGCTGGTATCCCGTCATGAACTCCTTTAGAAACATCCTTGCATTGTCAAGGTCTTCCTGCTTTTCGCAATGGTGAGGCACAACATAAAACAGGCACATCGCGATATCATGGGAGAACCAGAAGTACTGGCAATCATCGAAATCAAAAAGGGTCATGTCTCCGGCATCATCCACAAAAAAATTACCGCCATGGAGATCCTGATGGATCAGACCATACTCATCTACACCTTTCGGAAGGGTACGGAGATAGTCCAGCATGGTGTTCCACTCACGTATGATTTCCTTCTCTTCAGGCGGCAGAAACTTTTCGGCAAACCCCTCCAAATCCTCCATGCCTTCGGGCCGCCGGCAGTTTGTGGGTGCTTTATAGGACTTCGTCAACCGGTGCATGCGCCCGACGATCTCGCCGTAATTTTGAATAAATAGGGGTTGCCAGAACTCTCTTTTTGGGGGGTGTCCCTTAGCCTTATCAAACAATGCGCCAGCGAAAAGGGGGTTGGATTCGGCTGTTTCGATCAGGTTCCCCTGTGGGGACGGTAACGACCTCGCTGCCGGCACACCATTATCGGCCATGTAATTGATATAGTCCATCTCTGCAAGAAGCTGTTCTTTCGTTCGGCGCAGTCTGGTGTGAGATATCGCAAAATGCATTCGACACCATCTCTGCAGCATTCATATATGTAGCTTTCAAAGCCGTCAAGAAGCTTAACCTTGTCTGGCTCCAGACCATACTTTGAAATGATCTCTGAAAAAATCGTTTGATTATATTGTTCAGTTATTGCTTTTTCCATGTTTTTTCTCTTTCCATTGGCTATTCTAATTATGTTCGTCATTTATGGCTTAATTCTATAGCACCTGACGGAAGAATATCAAGATACAGTTTGGTTATAATACAAAAAACCCCGGTTCAGGCTTTTCATTCCTATACCGGGGCTTGATGTGCCTTATTCCTTCTTCAGGTTTTCCTTCAGCGCATTCACCTGTTGCATGATCTCTGGAATGCTTTCCTCCATCAGATCCTTGTAAAACTCTTCATAATGATAGGTCAAATCATCAATATCTTTTTCCTGTATATCCTTCACATATTTCTCGAGGGTACTGAAGCTTCTTTCATAGGCATGGAAGCTGTGGGCTGTATGGGTATAGCTTCCGACCGCATAGCCTAAATCGGCCGCAACCTTTCTTAGCAACGCAATAAAGCCCACCGCATTCATAAAGGTAGCCTGGACGGCATCATTGGAACGCATCATGATCTTCATATGTAATTTATCGTCCCGGATGAAGAACTGAATGGACTGTAAACAGGCTGGATGAGAATTGGACGTATCCACTTCAAAATCCCGTACATTCATGATAGCCCGACGGGTGTACGGATTTTTCCTTAATTCTGAATAGATCCAGGGTAACTGGTGCGCAAACCTGTTGTGATAGGTATACTCCCAGCAGTTGCCTTCACCGATTTTAAAGTCGAGAATCCCATCAACGATTTCCATGGTATATTGCTGCAGTTCCCTGTGGCCGCCGGGGAACAGCCTGGAAATGAACGGTTCCGCAATGGCATTCTCCACATACAGGGTCAGGGAGGTTTCCAGCATGTTTGTATCGTAATCGGGGCAAGGGTATTTACAACCCTCCTGATACAGTTTTACCAATGATTTGTGGTATGCTTCGGGCAGAGTTTTTCCTTCAACAAGATGATGCTTCATGGTCATTCCTCCCAGAATTGAAATTGATGCTTTAGAGCCATTTTCAAAATATCATACCCATAGGGCAGTGTCAATTGAGGTGAGCCTGATCATTGCTGGTTCACACAATAAATTGTTATCAAATATATATTGACTGATTGGTCGGTTTAGGTGTATACTCGATTTGGTGATGAAATGGAAACGAAGGAAAAAATACTCACTGCAGCTTTGAAGCTTTTTGTGGAAAAAGGCTTCAACGAAACCCCTACTTCTCTCATTTCGAAAGAAGCAGGTGTGGCTACGGGCACCCTTTTTCACCATTATCAGACCAAGGAGCAACTGATCAACAGTCTGTATCTGCATTGCAAGGAACGCCTGGTGCGGCTGATGATGGAAGGTGTTTACGATCAGCCTTCATTTAGGGCAAAAATGAAGCGCATGTGGGAAAACATCATTCGATGGGGGATGCGGTATCCAATGGATTATCAGTTTTTCATGCAGTTCAGCTACTCCTCTTACATATCCGAGAAAACACATGATCAGGGATTCATGATGTTTAGCGATATGAACAGGTTCTTTCAGGAGGGAACAAACCTTGAGCTGGTGAAGAAAATGGATCCCGAGCTGCTGCTTTCCATGGTCAGCAGTATGACCATGACCCAAATCCAATACTTTTTACAACACCCGGGGAAATATGAAAGTGCTGATGTCCGCGATCAGGCCTTTAACCTACTGTGGGACAGCTTTAGGAATTAATTTTTTTACAGAAATTCGACTGACCTGTCAGATGAGAAAGTATGATTTATTATGCTCTGCAGAAAGCTTGAAAAAACCGGTGATTCCCTCTCGATCCTCGGTTATGGATGCATGCGTTTTCCCACCCGCAAGGGTGCCATCGATATTGTAAAAACAGAAGAGCAAATTCGTTATGCCATCAGTCAGGGCGTGAATTATTTTGATACAGCCTTCCCCTATCATGGTGGAGCCAGCGAGTCTGTACTCGGCAAGATCCTGAGCAAAGGTTTTCGGGACAAGGTAAAGATTGCCACCAAGCTACCTATCTATATGGTAAACACAAGAGAAGACATGGATCAGTTTCTGAATATACAGCTTTCCCGCCTGCAAACGAACAGGATTGATTATTACCTTCTTCATAACATCAATAATAAGGCCACCTGGGACAAGATGGTTTCATTGGGTGTTCTGGATTTTCTGAATGCAGCCAAAAGAGACGGCAGAATCGTGAACGCCGGGTTTTCCTTCCATGGTGGTAAAGCATTATTTAAAGAAGTCGTCGAGGCTTACCCCTGGGATGTCTGTCAGATTCAATACAATTTTCTGGATACCGATAACCAGGCAGGCACCGAGGGGTTAAAATATGCGGCTGATAAGGGGCTGGGGATTATCATTATGGAGCCCTTACGTGGTGGAAAGCTTGCCGGAAAGGTTCCAAAAGAGGTTGAAAGCCTGTGGAACCAGTCCAGTCAAAAACGTTCTGCTGCCGAATGGAGCTTGCGCTGGATATGGAATCATCCCGAGATCCATGTAGTTCTGTCGGGTATGAATGACGACGATCATATCCGAGAAAACATCCGGATCGCATCCGATGCAACCCCAGGATCCTTTTCTCCCGAGGAACTGCAGCTTGTTGAAAAGGTTCGGGACACCTATCGGCGTTTGATGAAGGTCGGGTGCACCGGATGCAACTACTGCATGCCCTGCCCTGCCGGCGTGAACATTCCCCAATGCTTTGAACGGTATAATAACAAATATTTATTTCATCAAAAGGGTAAATTTGATTATTATCTGTGGCTTGGCGGGTTTACTTCCCCTCCCGCTTATGCTTCTTTGTGCAAGCAATGTGGGAAGTGTGAAAAGTTATGCCCTCAGCATATCCCGATCCGTAACGAGCTTGCAAATACAGCGCGGGAAATGGAGGGCCCCCTGATGAAGCCCATTCTATTCTTCAGCCGGCTTGGTCTTACTTTGATGGGGAAACTGCAACGCAAGAAGAAGACTTTATCTTAAAATTTCTTCTATCTGGTTTAGCTCCTCCTGTGAGAAATCCAGATGATGAACTGCTTTCACGCAATCATCCACCTGTTCGGGCTTGCTTGCACCGATCAGCACAGAGGTGACCCGGCCTCCGCGAAGCACCCATGCCAGTGCCATTTGTGCCAGTGTTTGTCCTCTCTGATCGGCTAGCTCATTCAGCCTGCGAACCTTCTCCAGCTTATCATCGGTCAGATTCTCGGGCTTCAGGAAGATGCTCTGTCCGGCTGCCCGGGAGTCGGCGGGGATACCTTTTAGATATTTGTCGGTTAAAATACCCTGGGCAAGTGGGGAGAAGGCAATGCACCCAACCCCTTCCTGTTCCAGTAAATCCAGCAGGCCATCCTCTACCCAACGGTCGAACATGGAATATCTGGGTTGATGGATCAGGCACGGGGTGCCCAATTGCTTCAGGATGGTGCAGGCTTTCTGCATTTCAGGCACCCTGTAGTTGGACAATCCGATATATAGGGCCTTGCCCTGACGAACGATCAAATCCAGCGCAGACATAGTCTCTTCGAGGGGAGTATTCGGATCGGGCCGGTGATGATAAAAGATATCCACATAGTCCAGCCCCAACCTTTTCAGGCTCTGATCCAGGCTGGAAACGAGATACTTTTTCGAACCCCAGTCCCCATATGGCCCCGGCCACATGTAATAGCCGGCTTTGGTTGAAATAATCATCTCATCCCGGTAATCCCTGAAATCCTTTTGAAGGATTTTACCGAAATTTTCTTCAGCAGAGCCTGGAGGTGGACCATAATTGTTTGCCAGGTCGAAATGAGTGATGCCTGCGTTAAAGGCACGCCTTACAATTTCCCGGCCATTCTCAAATAAATCCCTTCCGCCGAAATTATGCCAAAGTCCGAGAGAAATCGCGGGCAGCATCAACCCGCTTTGTCCGCAGCGGTTATATTTCATGGTCGAATATCTTTCACTGTCAGCTATAAACATCGTAAAATCCTCCCCATTCTCTGTAACCCAATCCCCGGTCAAACTGTCGCACGATGACGAAAACACATCTTCATGAGGCATCACAGATTTGAATCATCTACCTTCCATTATTCACAAAATCGTCCCTTTGTAAATGGTACCGGAACTTTTGTGCAGAAATGATTCGCGGCAGCCTGAGTTTTTCCTGAAGCGCTTCTAAAATGAGGGCAGCCCTTGTTGAGCTTCCATGCCTGTTACGGGGTACTAAGCTCTGCATCCTGTGAAGTTCCGGCTATGCCGGATATTTTTTATTCAGCCAGTCAATCAATCTGCACCAGGCATATATTGCTATGCCTTCAAGGATCATAAATAAGTAATATTTCCACATGGTAACACCTCTTTTCGGGTTATCAATGCTACTAAACTCGCCATTTTACTCTGCTTTTGATGAAGCTGTTCAACAACAGAATGGATCCGAAGATAGCGATATTGTCGAAGTAACTGCCGACCAGGTTCCAGTATGGCGTTACAAGCATCTCATGTTGAATGACGTTATATTCAAAAAGTAAGAATCCCGCTGTGAAAACCAACAGATGCAGTAGCTGCAGGTCCGGGTTTTCTGGAATGAACTGCAGGAAAATCACCCCCATCGTGAAGGTGATTCCAAAGGTAAAGAAAACCGGGACATCCAGGATTGTCGGAAACGCATACTTAAAATGATACATGCCAAAATTGGCAGCCTCACCGTCCTGCCACAGCTCAAGTACGACGGCTAATACACCGCCCCAGACGTTTTTACGGAAGGTCTTCCAGTTTATCAGCAGCAGGAAAACAACCCAGCCGATAATAAAGCTGAAAAACCATTTGTCCTGAAGAATTACTTTGATCATGGACACGTCACCTCGCAGCTGCTATTCTTTTGCCCCTTGCCAGATAAAAATCCTTGAACCAGGCAAGAAAGAAAAAAAACAGCAGTTGCCGAACCATAAGGTATGGTTTGAGATTGATTGATATAAAAAGGTTAAAGCTGCTTAATAAATGTAAAAAAACCACTAATAAACCATCCCAGATCACCAAATATATCAGCTGCCAACCCGGTCTGGCAGGGAGAAACTGAAGGATTAAAAAATACCAATGTTAAAAGCGATACCCACTAAAAACACGTTGGTACTGTCCGAGAACAGCTGCCATTGTGGCAGGTTCAGGCCGACATACCGGTACTCGAACAGGTTTAGCCTGTCACCCATTGTAACATCGACAAACATGTAAATAGCCGAGAGAATGCCGCCATGAATATTCGTTGAAATTGCTTTCCACTGAACAAGGGTTAATAATAAAACGACACTGATCAAAAAACTGAAAAGCCATGGATTCATGGTGTATCTCCTGATTCTTCCAGCGGTCAGGTGCCTGCTTCCTGTCAATGACCTGCGCATGCACATTCTGATACCTGCAGAAATGATATGATTTCTTTTTATCGTTCCATTTTTATCGAAGAATTATGCATACCCAGTATGGCCGATGGTTTGATTTGCTGAAGCGTAAAAAACCGGCGTCCTTTCGACGCCGGTCCTTCCCTGTGAAATCTTTTTTTAAATGCTATATGATAAATATCAGGAATTGTATCTCTCCAATTCCCGGACAAACTCATAGATTTTACCCGCATTATCCACGAAAACCTTGTCACACAACTTGTAATACGGGATATCGGATAGGAAGCTCATCAAGCTTTGCTTTAGAATGCAAACTTCATTGCGCAGGTTCTCCCGTTGTGGGTTTTTCTCCCCGTCGGATGCAGTTTCGCTGCTTTTATCCGTATTTACATTCAACGCCTTGGTTAAAGCTTTGTACAGATCCTTCCGAATCCCCGTCTCAGTTTCATCCAGCCTGTCAAGCTCCGCCCAGCCTGTGATGCAAGCATGCCGCATAGTCTTTTCATCCTTCTGGAACCTGAACCGCCAGATGGGCTTACCCTCTAACATAAAACCGTTAAGCTGCCTGATGGCAGAGCATCTTTCCTCGTCGGTGGTTGCTTGATGGTAAAGGTCAAGGTATTTTTGAAGCTGCGGGCTAAAAAATAGCCCTGCTCTTTCTGCCAGTTCCTCAGTACTCATCGCTCTCCAGCCGTGAACACGGTGAAATGCGGTCCATCGTAAATGCTCATTGATATAATGAGAATGATGGGGCGTATCATTCAGATAAACCTCCAGGTTTTCCGCTGCTGCAATATTGGACATCTGGTTGAACAGGGTATCATTGTAAAATTCCCTGTACTGCTCCTTCAGCCATGCTTTCCGTTGTTTCAGCTCGTTTGGAATCTCATTTGAAAAGTATTCGCTGAACCTTTCCATTTCTTTGTCAACCGCCGACCTGAATCCATCAAGAAAAGCTTCAACGGTATTTTCCTTATCCGAAATCAACATGGGGATCATTTCGTCTGCTGTTTTTTCAACGACCTTTGCCCGGATATCATAAACCGTGTCATACAGTTTTTTCAGCAGGACAGCACGGAGCAGCCTGCTGCGGCTTTTCGCTCCAAACAGTTCCTGTGCCGAGAAAACATCCCGGAATGCGCCAAACCGGATGAACCGATCGTCCTCATCAACTACTGCATATGTATGCTTCTCCATAAGACGCTCTTCATCACGGATATGGATGGCGATCACCGGGCTTACCAGACCTTCTCTGGCAAACCATCCGGACAGATCTCTGGCCACCCGGGTATTGGTTTTATCGTCACCAAGAGCTATGACAATGTATTTCAGGTTATCTGCCAGCATTTGAAGCTTTTCCATTGCTTTGGAGCCATAAGCATCATCCTTCACAAACTCAACATTATATTGATCCGCTGCTTCCGGGTAATACAGCTTGAACCTGGCTTTGGCAAGATCAGCTTCCCTGTCGATAACGACAATCCTGAAGGCTTCCGTATCACCCATCTGAGGGAGCCTTTCAAACTGCCCCTGGGCAATTGCCCGGCGCAGTACGGCAATTCCGACCTCACTTGCACCAAAGATCACCATGGCAAAGGGTTTGGTTTGCCTGCCGTTCCGAAGCCCAAGCATGGTATGAATTGGTTTTTTACGGAACAACTCCGCCGAAGCGATATCACTTTCACTGAACAGGCTTACCTGATAATTCGAGCGGGGATTTTCGTAATGGTCTCTGATTTTTCGCAAGACAGCCGCACTTGCCTTCAGGCCATACTCCGGTTTTCCTCCGAATAACCTCAGCCCCGTATCCAAAACCCCTTTTGCACTCTTGTCGCTCCTTAGCTCCTGGAGCAGCTTGTGATGCCTGGCGTTTTCCGACAGCATCAGAACCCTAACCCTGTCAACCGGTATGCAGGCCTGAGAAAGGTATTTCAGGATACTGCGAACCATCATCAGATTCAGTTCATCATCTTCGGAGAACAGATAGAACCGGTACTTTTTCCACCGGGGGTACCGGTATTGCATGATAAGATGGCTCAGGAGAGCAACGGGCAGCGTTTTATAGTTTTGATATCTTTTCGGCTTTAAACCAAGAGGACGCATGGCCTTCACATTTACTTCTCCGCCTTCAAGCAGGGGTTGATGGTGCAGCACCGCTCCCATTTCGAAAATTCTGTCCTTTTGGTCCTGTGGCACCTCGGAATCAAAATAGATCACAAAAGGATTCCTTCTGTTGATCTTTCTTCGGCCATTCCCGTTTTTTTCATCTTCCCCTTCGGTCCTCCCGCCGATGACCTCCTGTTCGGTCTGTTTTCCTGCGGGCTGTGCTTTTAACAGGCTTTCCCCATAGAACAGGGATTGATTCGTTACTCCAAAAATAATATGAACACGATCATGGAAAAAACCGAACCTCAGCTTCATTCTTTGATATAAGCCCTTGCCGAAGATCGTCAGGGCAACGGACGAGGACAGAAACATCGCCAGTACATGGGTGACCCAGAAAAGGATGACAAACCAGCCCTTTCCAGGGATTGAGCCCGAGGAAGCCTCGATCCATCCAAAATCCTCTTCCCCGATAAACATTCGGATGGTGCTGAATATGGCATGTGAAACAGCCTGCGCCAGACCGGTTCCCTCTACAGACATATATCCGATAAAATACAGGGACAATCCCGTCACAGAGACGATAACGGCAAGAATACCTAAAAGCTTTCTTTCACTGCGGTTGTTCACAAGCAGAATCAGAAACCCTGCCCCCAATAACAGAAGAATGACGATCGCCCCAATAGTGGCATAAGCGAATTGCACACCCTCCGGTAAATTGCTCTGCCACCCCTCAAGCAGCAGCATTCTTATGTAATCAATCAACCCCATAATACTCCTTCTCGTGTCTGTCGGGCACCGGCCCGCCATTCCCTGTACATCGGGAACCTGGCGGTGCAGCCTGTTGTCTTGTCATCTGTTCTTTCTAAGGGATAGATTCAATGAGAGCTTGCGCGAATTGTGCGCCAATGCAGGTGCGTACCCGCTGGAACGAGCTACAAGCCTCGACCCGTTAGACGCGGGTGCTGATAGCGAGGGCTGACTGCTTTCAGCCCTCTTTCCTTTTGATCTCATACCCCAGGGCATATACCACTTTCAACACGTTTTCTGAAATAATACGGTCATACACTTTTTCAGTCTCAGGCAGTTCATCATAAGGAAGCAGGCAAGGATGCTTCCTGTCCGCATCACTTCGGCTGCTTCCATAAGTCCATCCTTCCTTCATGCGCTGCTGCGACCAAACCTCATGAGTATTTTCCGCTATCCTTTCCAAAAGCTCAGTGATGTCGTCCGGAAGCAGGATATGTGCAGTGTCTATCGGTTCTGGCTGATACATCGGTTTCCTCCCTGTGCTTGTTGCACATGTCATTCAGTTTATCGGATTTTCATCCCATAACTTTCAGGCATCACATATTTCTTGAACTCATGATTGAAATAATCATCGGTCATTCCGGCAATATAATCGATCACTATTTTCTCGGGCCTGGTATCTTCTCTGTACTCCGGTATCATGCCCGAAACATAATTCCTGAAGATGGCCGAATCCTCGTTTTCATCCACAAGCTCGGAAAGATAATGATGATACATCGTTTTAAACATATTTTCGATTTTCTTATCCTGATTTTGCTTTTTAGGGTTATGGTAGATATGGGTGTAGTTGAACTTCAATAAAAGCTCCAAAGCCTTGAAAACATCGTCTGAGAAAGTGATATAATTTTTATCCATGCTGTTGTTGATCAGATCCACCACCAACCCGTTGATGATCTTATCGTTGGAATTCCCCAAAACATCAGTAATCTCGTCGGGGATATCCGTTCGCTCTATGAGACCTACAGTAATTGCATCTTCGATATCTCTGCCAATATAGGCGATAACGTCTGCAATTCTGACAACACAGCCCTCAAGGGTCATGGGGGTGATTCTCCGGTCAAAGCCAGCTACGGTCCAGCATTTCTGATACTCGTCAAGCACTGTCTCCCAGGTTTTATTGAGATTAGGCTCATACACCTTGTTCAGGAACTCACCATTATGACATAATATGCCGTCGTCAACCTGTAAGGTCAGGTTCAAGCCCTTACCTCTGTTTTCGAGCTCCATCAATGCCCTGACGCTCTGAGCATTGTGGCAGAAGAAGCCAATCCCTGAATTGATGGATAATGCATTCAGGTGCTTTTCACCATCATGACCGTAGGGAACATGGCCAATATCGTGGCCGAGGGCAATGGCTTCCAGTAAATCCTCATTCAAGCGCAGGCATCTGCCAATAACCCGGGCAATCTTGGATACAAACTGTACATGCAGTACTCTGTGGGTGATATGATCGTTATCAAAAAGAAAAAACACCTGGGATTTGTCGATGTACCGGGTGTAAGCCGAGGAATGAATAATCCTGTCCGCGTCAGGAAAGAATGCCGGTCTGATGTTTGCGTTGTCAGGAATTTTTTCCCTGTCGGGATAAAGTCTTTCAGCCCTTGCGCTTTTGCATGCATATTTTGACAGAATGGATTCCCTTTTCGCATTGCCGGCGAGAATGCTTTTTCCGATCTCTTCTGAAATTGCCCACATATCATTTCCCTCCCCAAAGAACAAATCGTTTTACTTCGATTCATTAATACCTATGCCCGTTCCCTTCGGAAAATCAATGGTGTTAGCAATTATACCTGTAACTGAAAGAAACACACGGTTGTATGGAGGTTCTGACGACCGACTTACTGCACTAACAATATTATACCAACGGAAGCGATTGCTTGCAATCGCAGCACACCCAGGTATTCTCCGGAGGCAGCCGGTACTTAAGGAAAAATGACTGATTTGACGAGAACAGCAGGCCAACTCAGCCTGCTGCCCAATATCAACCCTTTATGCTTCGGAAAACACATATTGAAGATTTACCCGTTGGCACAGGTTGCTTCCGGAGCAATGGAATCGCCTTCATCCGACCGGGGCAATCTGCGCTTATAGATCGTAAACCAGGTAAATATCATCACACCGCGAAGCATTGCCGAAACTGCAATACCCAACCACAGGCCGTTCAGCCCCATCCACTGGGCAAACCACCAGCACAGAACCGGGCGTATGCAGTTTGATGCAATACTGCTCAGACTGGGTGGGAGAGTTCGACCCATCCCTCTGAAAGTACCGGCGCACGCACCCTCAAGGGCCATGAAAATTTGACATGCTGCCAGGATGCGCAGGTAGGTCTCTCCCATATCCAAAATTCCGGCCGGTTCCCGCAGGAACAGCGAGAAAAAGAATCGTCCACCGAAAATCAACAATAAAGTCACCAGCCCCTCCCATACCAGCAGAGTGACAATTGAAATCATGTAACCCCTCCGGATGCGCCTCCATTTGCGCGCACCAAAGTTTTGGCCAACAAAGGCCGTAATGGCAGAAGCGAACCCGCCGCCTATCAGCCAGGATAATGACTCAATTTGGCTGCCGACCCGCTGCACTGCAACGGCGGTCTCCCCATACCCTGCGGATACCATCCCGGTAACCACCATGGCAAGTGCTGTAAAGGCACCGCTCTCTGCCGCTACAGGTAAGCTCCATCTCATGATCTGCCTGGTCCTGGCAGGGTTAATACGCCCCAATATGTGGAAACGCTCAAAAGGCCTGTGTGGGTGACGTTTTACAAACCACACAAAAAGGATACAAACGGTAGTCTGTGCTATCAAAGTAGCAACTGCCGCACCTTTTACACCCCATCCCCATACCAGGATCATCACGGGATCCAGGATCATATTCACTACAAGACCCACGGCGTTTGCCCAAAAGCTAAGCCGGGAATTACCTGCACCGTTGAACACACCGGTTATCGCAGCAGACACATAGGCAAGGGCTACACCCAGAGCAACGATTCTTAAATAGTCACATGTGTTTTTAAACACCGTTGGTTCATTCACCCGGAGCAGTGAAACAAGTGGTTCTGCCAGTGCAAGCAGTACCAGCCCGTAGAAAACACCCAGGATTAAGGAAATGCGCGTGGAATCCTGGGCATAGCCCTGGGAAGCATCAATATCTCCACTGCCCAGATTCTGAGATGTACCGATCTCTGAGCCCATGCGCCCGATCATCATCAGCGCCATCCCAGCCACAGATACATCCCCGCCAACCCGCTGGCTGCCACAGCCACCACAGACTGTTGTGTGCGTCCCAGCCAGAACATGTCGGTAAGGTTATATGCCATCTGCATCAACTGAGTGCCCATGATCGGTACAGCCACCTGAAGCAGCCTTTTCAGAATACCCCCCTGGGTTAAATCCGTTTTATTTGAAGCCATAATTCAAAATCCGTCTTTCCTTTATATATTGTCATTTCATTATGCATTTCCATGTTCCCGGTGTCAAGCAAATTCAATGAGCGCTCACGTGAATTATGTACCAATGCAGGCACATACCTGCTGGAATACGTAACAAGCCTCGACCAGTTAGACGCGGGCTAAAAAACCGCTTTCATGGGAAGCGTTTTTCGACAGAAGCCTGTGGTACACTACCGATTTACGCATTACATGTGCATTGTGTTGCGAGATAGTGAACTTCATGCAGCTCAAAGTATTAGTATTTGCCTTTAATATAGTCCGCAATATCATCAATCTCAGGAAAAAGGGTTGCTTTATTGATAGAGAAGGCGTTTAGTGCCTCCAGGAACTTTCTCTTAAACCCAACGAGAAATACCTGACGTTTTCCATTGGATGCGCAATATCGTAATTCATTGATATGAAGATTCCGGTGGTCCTTAGCGAGGCCACATAAGATAAAGGCACCATCCTGTTTCAGAATTCTGTTGTTGTTCTTTAGCGGTAATACCACCAGACTATGTAATACGTTCTCTTTTGCAATTTCATTTTTAAATGCAGGTTTTTCGGTTCTTACCTCATGAAGTAAACATCGGATCTTCTCGTTGAACTCTTCCTGGGTTAAATTTTCATCCGTTGCATACCTGTATATTTCCTGCTGTTTTTCATAATCAAACACCGGTAAGCTTGCTAATATGGATACCGTATCGCTTCGAGGATACTTGATTTCGCTGTTTTTTACTGAAAAAACAACAACCTCCCCTAAGGAATCCAGATTTTTTTCGCAAGCGAAATATAAGGCTACCAGAGGGTTCGTCGTGATATCCAGAAGCCTTGTGGGCAACCCATAGTGCTGCATTTCCACCAGATATTCAAGGTGAGTTTTTAGTTTTTCAAAGCTTCCGGGTGAACTGATCAAAAGTTCATTATACATTTTACGTTCATTCATCAGCCAGCTTTGCTTGCGCATGATTGAAGGTATGAGGATATAGTTTGTGTCCGCATGTCCCCGGAAGAATATCGATTGCCCCGGTGATGACACATCTGTGAGAGTTCTGCAGAAGTCTTCAATAGATTGAATAAAATGAAGATCCACCTGGGATTCCAGATACACGATACCCCTGGAAACCAGAACCTCACCCGGCAGGTTATATTGCACTGCCAGCAGTTGCATCAGTTCTCGGGTTGCAGCAAGTCTTTCTTTACTGTCGCGATAAGCTCTGTAAATCCAGTTGACTATTGCCTGGGCCTCAATAGGCTTCATATCTTCAGCATTCTGATATTTCTGCATTCCTTTTGAACTGAAAAAATCTTTCAACAGTTCAGGAATTTGCTGAGCAGTTTTTGGATAACCTGCCTTATAAAGCTCTGCAAATGGAGACTTGATGCTTTTTAAACTTTGAAAAATAAAGTCCTTGCTGATTTTTCCGGTTATGTAAAGGTTCATGTCGCAATATCCATCTGAAATCAGTTTGTCTCCGCAAACAAGGTAAACAGCTTTCTTGATGAACGGATTCGGATATATGGCTTGAAAAAAGAGCATGGAATCGCCCCCTGTATTCAACTAAGATCTTACAGATCCCCACCTCGTCATTTTACCATTGATTTCGAAGAGTGAAAATAGATGTAAAAAAATCAAGGAAACAGGACATTAACGGCATTCCTTCCGAACCTTTTATTCCCGATCCCCAAAATATGATGACTAAAATGGAATATGCTAAAAGAATGGATTTGTTGCAGACCTATGACAAAAACTGGTGTGTTCCCGTTTGGATGAAATAACAAAAAACAGAAACAAACAGCGAAACCCCATCAATCCGCAATGGTCACAGCCATAATGCCTCGCTTAATACGCTTTGACTCTGTAAATCACCAACGCATACCATTTTGACGAGAAGCCATGCCCGCTGCTCGTCGGTGAGTTCCTGTAGCTTGGTTGCTTCCTTCGACTGGCTGATGTGTTCGGTGATTTTATCAATGACGTCTATCTTACTCTCGGCAGAGGCTATCGCATCCTGCCATGCCAAACGCTTTCTGGCGAGGGCCTCCATGAGGAGGCTATGGTTTATCCCACCCGCTATAATGTTTTTTATCTCAGCTAAAGAAAAACCAAGCATTTTCAGTTCAAGCAGTGCATTGAGTGTCTGTACCTGATTTGCGGAATAATAACGATAGCCTGTGTCAGGATCGATTTTTGCGGGAACAATGATGCCTTTTTTCTCGTAAATGCGTATCGCTTTCACGGACACATTAAAGAAAGCTGCAACCTCGCCTATTTTCATCAATGGTTCTTCCATACCTGTTCCTCCAGTGTCATGCCCATTGTTTCATTGACGCGCCTTACTCCTGCCAGTGAAGTTCTGATATTTATCAAGCTGTTTATGAGCATCATCAAGCTTTTCAACAGGCCACCTCGATATTGAAAAGCTGCCGTGAGTTCACCGAAGGTTATCGTCCCGGTGGCAATCCACCTCCCACCGATCAGCAGGATAACGAGGTAGCCACTCATACCGATTAACGGCAATAATCCGCTTCCTATCGCTTTGCGGTGTTGAATCTTCATATTTTCTTTTCTAAGCTCCAGGCTGCTTTCCTCAAAACGCTTTAGTAAAAATCCCTGTGCGTCATAAAGGATGGCTGTATCTGCGCAGGTCATTATTGCATTCATAGCGGTGGTATTCTTTGCGGTTGCTTCCTGTACATTCATTGATAACAGGGTCATGGGCTTAGCAATAAAAAGATGACTTATCAATATATGCGGAACAACGAAGGTGATGATCAACCCATACATTCCTGGATTGATTAAAACAAGAATTATCGAAGACACACATATATTTACGGTCGACACAACTGCGTGGGGCAAATGTATCGGTTGGTTCAGTATTGCTGTTGCCGCTTGAACGTCGGTATTCAGCCGTGTTATCCATTCTCCGGAGGGCTTGGCTTCAATCTGCTGCAAAGACAGGCAGGAAATATGCCCGAACAGCTTTCGGCGTATCGCACCAACCCATTTTGTGACGTAAGTAGCGTACAGTGTCCATACAGTTCCATTATAAAGAAAAAGCAGAAGACTTCCAATACCAAAGATTGCACAGGCATAATACAATCCTTTTTGGTTTTCCTGATATATTGCCTCAAAAGCAAGCTGTAAAAAACTTGCCTGAATAGCCGTATACAAAGCGTCAAAGGGGCAACGCAGCAATGTCAGGATGATAAAACGCCTGACCCCACCCACCATTTTAAACAGTTCCCGTATATCCTGCAAATTACGCATTGAAAAGCTGTCCTCCAACCAATTTACATACACGCCCGCACCCCACCAATGTCTCCGGGTGATGACTTACGCTGACAACGGTCTTGCCTTTTGTTAAGCTTTCAAGGGCAGATAAAACAGCATTACTCGTATCACTGTCGAGGGCACTTGTCGCCTCATCGAGCAGAACAACGGATGCGTCTTTTGCAATGGCGCGGGCAATAGCGATGCGCTGGGCCTGCCCGCCTGAAACCTTGCCCCCTCGTTCTCCGACAAAAGTATCCAATCCGTCGGGTAATGTGGCAATCCAATCCGAAAGCTGTGCCGCGTCACAGGCTTGCCGGATGACCTCCATGCTCATAGGGTGCCCGCAGGTGATATTATCTTGAATGCTTGCTGGAAACAGCATTGCATTCTGCATCACCATAGCCACATTTTTGCGGATTTCCTCGGGCTTGCTCGCTCCCTGAACTTCAAGAGTACCATTTTGAGCCGGGTACAGGCCGGCCAATAGCTTAAGCAGTGTACTCTTTCCTCCGCCACTCACACGATAATCCCTATGCTTTCGCCTGCTTCAACGGTTAGATTGATATCACGAAGAACCTGCTTATCACCATAAGAGAAAGATAAGTTTTGAATATATATGCTCATGTTTCTACCTCGCTGCTTTTATTGATATACACGGCTCGATCCGCTTCATATTGGCAGAAAATCGCCGGAACACGGCAATCCGTCCCGGCATGTTCATCATCACGCCGGATACGTTCCCGGAAAGATTGATGAAAACATATAAGGTTCCAATAGTTGTTGACCCATGAATGATTTGAGTTCCGCCGATCAAAAAAAGCAATAATAAAGGAGTGCAAGATAATAGGGCTGACAGTGACATCAGTTTTGCCCGTTTTCTTTCTTCTGAGATACTGGCGTTTGCCCATTGTTCAAGCGCAGTATTGTATTTATTCTGAATGAGAAGATTTGCATGAAATAAACGCACGATTGGAAATACTGAAATCAGTGTGTCTGCAAAACCGTTCATTTGTGCGTTCGCCTGTTGGCTCTTCAGTGCTGCCTTTCCAATGACCTTGCTGGAAAAAAACGTGTAACCAATGATGATGGCGGTAGGCACATTGGGTAACAAGGGTCAGCCTTGGGTTAAGCCAAAGCATCCATGAAAAGGTTCCGATAAATTTGACAAGATCATCAACGAAGGCAAAAAGGTTGTCGCGAAGAAATCTCGATACCTCGCCGATTTCATTTTGAAGCCTGGAAAGCTGTTCACCGGCATTCAGGTTTTCAATTTCAGTGATTGGCAAGCCTGTCAAATGCTTTGCGGATCCCATTCGCAGGTCGTGGGCCAGGGTTTCACAGGTCCAGCCCGAGCAAATGTTCAACAAGTATGCCATCCCCATACTGATCAGAATGGTCATTGCCGCGATAATGACAGTTCTTGTGGGAACAAGAATATTTGTACTGATCATATTGATAATTGCACTAAGCTGTGAGTTCCACCATAAAGATACTACGATAGCAGATATGCTGATGATGACAGTTAAAGTGACTAATCCGATACGCTTTATGAGTAGCTTTTTCAATAAGCTCATCTCTCTGCCTCCTTAGGTTTATTGTAAACTATGTCCCAAGGGCAGAGTCAATGGTACACCATGACCTTCGTTCGATAGATGGAGTTGAGTTGTCTGTCTCCTATACCTCCAACCGTTGCCAAAGGGTTTCCTTGCCGTCGGCATATGTTACTGTGCCCATCGAGCCGTTGACAATCTGCATCTGCGGTGGTATATGACCAATATCCGCATCGTAGAGAACCGGTACATTCAAATCGCCAAGCCCTTGCTTCATCGTATCAATTAATGTGAAGTCATGGTGGTCCTCATACCCATACGGGCGACCGATTATGATTCCGTTACAATATTGAAACCAACCGCATTCACGCATCTGCCAAAGGGTCCTGTAAATATCCGGCGCCGCCACTTCGTGGTTTTCATACAAACTCATAAACTCGGCGGCACGGGTCGCAGGATCAGCGCTGACACATTTAGTATTTTTGCGAACTGAAGCGGTTTCAATCACATTGTAGCCCAGTGCCTTTATATTCTCGATAGCCTTGTCCAAGCTTTTTGCAATACTTCCCCCGATGCTCCGCCGGATGGGGCACGAACACCAATGGTATCTCCTTTTTGCAAAAGTTTCGGATAGTTCATTTGCTACCTCCATTTTGCATTCATTTAGATAATGGAATGTCTGGTCAGACCATTTTAATCATCCCATCTGCTTTGTAAAATGCCCTCAGCATTGTATAACTCCGCAGGATCGCTCTTCGTATTGTTCCACATATTTGCTGTTGTCCATACCAGATCGCCGGTTGCCTGATATGAAACGACCTTGATCTCCGCTCCGGCTTTTATGATATAGCCATTCGGGAATTTATACTTCTGCTCACCTCTTACCGAAACAATATACCAGCTCGTTAAATCAATGTCCTTGTCTGATATATTCTTAATGGACACACACTCGGCTTTCTTATCCAGTCCTGTGATTACAACAGGTATTTTTACAGACGCTTCTGTTGGAGCTTCTGTCGATGCAACAGTTGGCACTACAGTCGCTTCAGGAGATGGTACAGATGTAGGGGGTGACGTAGGTGTTGATGTAGCCGTTATTGGAGCTTCTGTTGGAGTCGCAGAAGGAGCAACCATTTCTGTAGGAGAAACATTAGGAGTGGTCTGAGGATTCACGGAAGTATCCCCTTGTGCTGTGTCTTTTCCACACCCGGTGAAAAGTACAACGATGAGCAGAAACAATGCTACACCATATCTCACCTGATGTTTTCTCAATACCATTCTAAGCACCTCTTTCATGATATGAGTGTGTATATCGTCTAAGCTTTACAGTGTATCAGGAACCTTTATGAACAAGTATGCGAAGGTAGCATACCCGGTTCAGAAAAGTATCCACGACATATATCAATGCTGCTGCCTATTGGTGTTGTAAACTATTTCGGCAGGTAATTTATATAATGATAACAAATAGCAATATATTAAATGCAGCCGCTTGTGGTTTCAAACCATATATGAAAAAAGAAATGACAACAAATCAATTGAGCTCGATGATAGTGGTAATGAGCTTTTAGAAAACGAAGGCCTAATGGAAAAGTGAAGCAGCTATGAATGCTCTTGCCGATGGCTAACCAACCAATGGAGGACAAGCACTATGAAAGAAAAAATCAGATGCCCATGGGTGGGAGATATCCCGATTTTTAAGGATTATCACGACAATGAATGGGGACGGCCTGTTCATGACGACTGCAAGCTGTTTGAAATGCTGGTACTGGAAAGTATGCAGGCAGGGCTTTCCTGGCTCACCGTGCCTAAAAAGAGAGAAGCATTCCGAGAGGCCTTTGATGGGTTTGATCCGAAAAAGATAGCGCTTTACGATGAAGCAAAATTTACTGAGCTCATGTTAAATGAAAAGCTCATAAGAAACCGCTTAAAGATTAACGCTACGATAGAGAATGCAAAGAGCTTTTTAAGAATCCAGGAGAAATATGGAAGCTTTGACAGGATGATATGGGGGTATGTGGATTATACACCGATTGTAAGGCACCCGAAAGGAATGGAAGATTTACCTGCGTCTACTCCGCTCTCCGACAGGATTAGTAAGGATCTAAAAAAGCTGGGCTTCAAATTCCTTGGCTCAACCACTATTTATGCGTTTATGCAGGCAACTGGCATGGTTATTGACCATACAACTTCGTGCTTTCTTTATGAGGAAATGATGAAGGAGCAGTTACACAGTACTAAATAAGATTGAATATCAGGGATATGGTATAGTATAACAGAAAGTGTATATTGATGTTAGACGTTAGGGCACTCTCGACAAACTGCACCTTGGTTTTACACAACTCCAAACTGGAGATGCTCTTCTGCAATAGTGCAAAATATATCCATTGTACTGGAATATCAGTATGAGGCTCAGCATCGTTATTTTAAGTCTGTGGAAGTCTTGAGGTGATTTTTCATGACAACGCAGGAAATGTTATGTATTGTACAGGCACAGCTTGCAACAGACCTCAATTGTAAGCCGGACGACCTGAACGGGGAGAAGGACAGCTTCGTTTTTACAGAAGTTCGGGACAACCCCGGCCGCAGACCCTTTCCCCGAGGTGAACAGCATTTTGAAATGCTGACGATGGGCAGCTCCATCGTTGTATCGGCATCGCCGAATATACTCAAGATTGTGAAACCGTTGCTTTGCGGTAAAGTTCGTGACGATGCGTTTTTCATGCCTTTTGTTTACGGTCATAGCCTGTATTATCTGCCGGATTTGGAACGGATAAGGCCGCTTCCTTCACCTGACGGATTTGTTTATGAGCTGGTTAATAAGTGTGATATATTGGCATTATACCAATACGAGGGGTTCCATAATGCCATCCAGTATGACATAAACCATCCACGCCCTGACGTATTCGTTACACTTGTCAAAAAAGACGGTCACATCGTAGGAATGGCTGGAGCAAGTAACGACTGTGCTAAGATGTGGCAGATCGGAATTGATGTGTTGCCCGAACACCGCGCTCACGGCCTGGCAGCATATCTTGTAAACTGGTTGACTCTTGAAACTTTAAATCGCGGATATGTGCCCTATTATGGTACAGCCTCATCAAACATCGCCTCGCAGCGTGTCGCACACCGTGCAGGCTATTATCCAGCATGGGTGTGTGCGTATAAGGGAAATTTTGATGGTTTTGAATTAATGCCGACGAGCTAAGGAGATATGGATATGCTTAACCTTGAAGTGGTTGGTCAGGGAGCGACAACGAAAATCTACCGGGACGGGGATATGGCAATAAAGCTGTATCTTAACACTACGTCCGATGTAGCGGACAATGAAGCCGCTAATCAGCAGTTTGCATACAATAAGGGGTTGCCTGTGCCTAAGGTCTATGGTGTCCGCAAGCTTGATAACAACACTGTAGCTCTTGATATGGAGTATATACAGTGTCAACCTCTGATGAAGCAACGTATGGACAAGGAAGAAAGGAATAACGCCATTCGTACTTTGGTTATGCTCCAATGCGAGGTACATAAGGTTCATGCCAATGGCTTCCCCAAACTCACGGATCGATTGGTCTGGAAGATTAAGATGACACAGCATTTGGATGAACCCCTAAAAAGCAGTCTGCTATCTTTGATTGACCAATTGGACAACAACTCAGAAAATCTGTGCCATGGTGATTTTCATCCACTCAATATTCTTTATGATGGCTCAAAGCATTGGATTATTGACTGGGTCGATGCCTGCGCAGGAAATCCGCTTGCCGATGCCTGCCGGACATATTTGATTTTCAAACAGCACATAACCCGATTAGCAGGAACATACCTCAGAACCTTCTGCAAGGAAGCAAAGGCAAAGCAGGGGGATGTGCTTGCATGGCTACCGGTTGTCGCCGCTGCCCGGCTGGATGAAAACATGGATGACAAGTCCAGGTCATGGCTTTTGGGTTTAGTGCAGGAGTGGTATCATTCACAAAACGGTGATGTGAAGTGAAACCTTGTGAAGCGCTGTTAAAAGATAAAACAACTATAAATCAAACTCTCCGTTGACTATATGATAAAATGCCCATATAATCGAATTGAGGCAGTATACTGCTTCAATTCGATTGCTGTGCGAAAGGAGTTGTTTTAATGTCTGCGAAAAATGCCGAGGTGGTTTTCGACTAACTGAATATCGGCATGGGTACGTAAAATACCTTGTAGAAGGTTTTCTTTTTGTTACCTGTGCAACTTTTTTCGAGCAACCTGAATCGTGTATAAAGTAATTTGTCGGCACGCATTGGTAGCGTGTTTTTTATTGCTTTTTTCCGGGAAACCCGCAGGTGGTCGTTATCTGCGGGATTTTTATATGCTTTTTCAGGTTAAGGAATCTGAAGAGGAGAGAGTGTGATGATGACAAATAGGAAAGGTAATTTCGTTTATATTAATGGGATTTATGGTAATTGGGTGAAGAGCCCTTGAACCGTAGCAAGAACTGAAATGTGGAACCAGAAAGAAATTGAAAGGATGGATTTGAATAATGATAGATTTGATTGATTACGGGTTTATCCCGACAATGATGCCTGAGGGTGCAAGTGCTACCCCGGCACGCATTACAGCCGTGCACAAGGAGCGTTATGAAATCATCTGTGAGTATGGTCAGGCTTATGGAAGATTGAAAACAAGCGTTTACTTCGGAGAAGGCTTTGAAAGCTTTCCTACAGTTGGGGTTTTTGTACTCATACAGTATAATATTAGTGGTGACAGCCTAATCATCAAAACATTAGAGCGAAAGTCAAAGTTTGCACGAAATGATTTCTCCGGTCATGCGGCTGGCTTCGTAAAAACGGTTAAAGAGCAGGTTGTCGCTGCTAATTTTGATTATGTGTTTATTATGGCTTCCCTCAACTACGATTTTAATCTAAAAAGAATTGAGCGTTACCTCACACTGGCCTGGCAAAGCGGTGCGGTTCCTGTTGTTGTACTCACAAAAGCCGATTTAACGGAAGATTTCACTGAAAACGTCCGGGCAGTAGAAAAGATAGCACCTGGTGTTGACATTTATGCTGTCAGCGCAAAGACAGGATATGGCATTGACAGACTTTCAGATTACCTGAAACCCGGAAAAACTAACGTTTTTTTGGGCTACTCCGGCGTTGGTAAATCAAGCCTAGTTAATGCGCTTGCCGATGAAAATATTATGGCGGTAAGTGAAATCCGGGAGGGCGATAGCCGAGGTCGTCATACAACAACCCATCGACAGCTCATCAGGCTTTCAAATGGAGTGATCATTATAGACACACCGGGAATGCGTGAGCTTGGTATGTGG
>JAAYJG010000203.1 GCA_012523055.1 Ruminiclostridium sp.
AACGTGTGGTGGCGGGTACCGATTACCTTAATCAGGCGGCGAGCATATCTCCCGCCTCGATATAACAGTGTGTTGCGATTGCAAGCAATCGCTTCCGTTGTTATAAAAAATTTCTCAATATATCGTTGACAGATATAACGGCAGACGATATAATAATATTACGTTAGACGATATATCGGCAAACGTAATATTGGAGGTGTCAAACATGTATGCAAATCAGGAATGGGGAGCATTAACCGAAACGGTATATTATATTCTGTTGTCGCTTTTCACTCCCCTGCATGGTTATGGGATCATGCAAAATGTCAGGGATTTAAGCCAGGGAAGAGTTAATCTGGGAGCGGGAACACTTTACGGGGCGATCAGCACCCTGCTCGAGAAGGGATGGATTAATCAGCTGACCATGGATATGGATGCACGGAAAAAAGAATATGTGATTACGAACATCGGAAAAGCAGTGGTATCCGGAGAGATTAGAAGGCTGGAGGAACTGATTGAGAATGGTAAAAAAATTGTTGGCCTCACAGGGCAGGAGGTGATCTGATGATAAAACAGGTTATCAGAAAAGCCTATTGGGATGTGGAAAAGGAAGAAAACTGGCTGAATCACATGGCATCCATGGGAATGGCACTGCTTGATTATTCCTGGTGTCGGTATGTCTTTGTACAGTCCCAGCCCAATGAATATATTTATCGGATCGAGCTGCTGGAAAACCATCATAACCACTACGAGAGTATTGCTTATATCCAGTTTCTTGAAGAGAATGGAATTGAATGTGTCGCGAAATACATGAGGTGGGTTTACCTAAGGAAAAGAAGCTGTGACGGACCTTTTGAAATGTATACGGATATGGAATCCAGGTGCAGGTATTATAAGAGATTGAGTTTGTTTTACAGCACATTATTCGCCCTGGAATTTTCGGCTGGGTTATTAAATCTTGTCATTGGTATTGTTAACGGGTCGGCTATAAACATCATACTGTCCACCCCAGTGTTCTTGTTGGCTGCTCTGTTTGCAAAATTGAACGCTCCAATCAAAATGAAAATCAAAAAGTACAGTCAGGAAAAAATCGTCAGAGAATAAAACTGGTTGCTGCCCAACCCGGGTTTGACGCAATTGATTCTGCTTGTGTCATCAGAACAGGGGTATTTAAGAGCCTCCGGGACATTGTTCCGGAGGCTGATGGAATTATGGTTCACCTACCAGGGAGTGTTCCGACAGGTACCCTCACGTATTACCAGATCTTGCCTGGCAACCACCTCTTTTTAATTGATGGATGGCATCGGGTTTTTCCTTGTAATATCCGTTCTTCGGCTGTTTATACATCCAGCCTGTGATAATAATCCAGCAGATCCTCAATATAAAGCATTCCGCAGGCCTTTCCATTTTGAACAACCGGCATGGCAATGATGTGGTTTTCAAGGATTTTTTGGGCAGCTTCTTTCACTGGTTCGTCAGGATCAACGGAGATAATCTTGCTGGACATGACCCAACTGACGGGGCAGGTTCCATAATGACCGGGTTGGATCATAAACCTGTATATGTCGGCCTTGACAACAATCCCTGTTAACAGGCCATTCTGATTCTCAACAGGAAGGCTGTTAATTTTCATGTTGCTCATCATATCTAAAACATGTTCGATAGGGTCAGTTTCTTTCACGCTGACATAATCATTCCTCAATATGTTTTTCACAATCATCTTAAAACCTCCGTTTCACAAACAGCGCAGGTTTATTTGTTTCCCGCCCGTGAATGCACTACACTCTATTTATCCCCAAAGGGAGAGCTTTGTAACAGACTTTTAATTTGATCTTGTGATTCCTGTCCGGTATCATAAAATTAACCGAAAAATGCCGGTTTATGCGAACTTTTGAACGCTCGCCAACCGGCTCACATGGGGGCACAAATGAAGAAGTACATATTCTTATTTATCCTGACGGCGGTTATTCTTTCTCTTTTCACGCAGCAGGCTCTGGCCGCTTCAACACCATACGACCCTTATTCCTCCAGCCTGCCAAGAGAAATGCCGGAACCTGGAAGGCATCTGCGCGGTGTCTGGCTCACCACGGTCCAGAACCTGGACTGGCCTTCACCGGCTGCCATAGCTCTTGCCAATGAAGAAGAACGCATCAGCGTCTGTAAGCAGGAATTGATCGCGTTTCTGGACAGAGCCGTTGAGCTTAATTTGAATGCGGTGTTCCTTCAGGTCAGTCCGGAAGCGGATGCATTTTATCGTTCAGAAATCGTCCCGTGGTCAAGGTATCTGACGGGTACCTTTGGGAAGGATCCGGGGTTTGATCCGCTTGATTTTGCCATTGAAGAGGCGCATCGTCGAAATCTGGAGCTGCACGCATGGTTTAACCCATATAGGGTATCACTATCAGCAGGGTTAAGCACCATCAACACCCTAAAGGTCGACAAAAGCGTTTATCGCGAGCATCCGGCCTGGATCAGAACCGCGGCGAACCGTTGTGTGGTGGATCCGGGAATCCCCAATGCAAGGGCATGGGTTATCCAGCGCGTGATGGAGGTTGTTCGCAATTATGATGTGGACGGAATCCATTTTGATGACTATTTTTATTATGAAAGCTCCAGCTCAAAGCTGAATGATCAAAAAACCTATGAAGCTTATAATAAAGGACAGTTCTCAAACATCGGCGACTGGAGAAGAAACAATACTTGGCTTTTGGTGAAGGAATTGTCGGAACAGATCCGCAATGAAAAGCCATGGGTGAAATTCGGGATCAGCCCTTCCGGTGTGTGGGGCAATCAAACCGAGCATCCGGATGGCTCCAATACAGCAATCAGCTACACCAATTACGAATCCTCCTTTGCCGATACGAAGAAATGGGTGGAGGAGGAACTTATCGATTACATAGCACCGCAGGTTTATTATTCCTTTGCCAACACAAGGGCTTCCTACGGCGAGGTTGTAAGTTGGTGGGCCAATGTAGTGAAGGGGAAAGATGTTCATCTTTATATCGGTCAAGCCCTATACAAGATCAACGACGACAGCGACAAATGGTTTAAAGGTGCCAATGCTGTTCGAGAGCTGACAAACCAGCTGAAAATGAACGCGGTGCAAGAAGCGATCTCGGGAACAATCCTGTTCCGGGCTAAAAACATGAATGATGATAAAAAACAGCTGGCCATTTCAAGTGTTCAGGATAAAATATGGCCAACCAGAGTGCTGATCCCGATCATGCCGTGGAAAGGCGGTGAAGCGCCCCAAAAACCTGTTCCAGGAACCATCACGTCGGTACCTGAGGGTAACCGGGTTACCTGGTCGGATGAGGATACCAATACCGCATACTATGCCGTCTACCGTTTCAACATGGGAGAAAAACCGGATACACAGCCCGAAGCCATTGCCGGAAAACTGATTGCGACAGTACGAAAAGGTTCGGGAAAAAGTCAGCAGTTCATTGATACCACAGGCGGTACACCTGGGCAGATCAGTTACGTTATCACCTCTTTGGACAGACTTCATCATGAAAGTGAGGGGGTGGTTGTTGAAGCAACCGAATCCGCCTTCTTTTATGATATTAGCCCGGAATATGCGTGGGCGAAGGATTCCATAGACCTCCTGCATCAGCGGAACATCATTCAGGGTGACGACAAAGGCTTCTTTTATCCCGCTGAAAATACAAGGCGCGGCGATTTTGTACTCATGTTGAACAGAGCGTTTGGGTTCAGCACTGAGGTTGATGGGAATTTCGAAGATGTTGCTGAAGATGCTTATTATTTTGAAGGGATTGGGGTTGCAAAAAAGCTGGGTGTTCTGTCGGAAAAGGAAAATTTGTTTTACCCCGAGAATTTCATTACCCGGGAAGAAATCATGGTAATGCTGCTGCGAGCCTTTGTGGCCTCAGGAAAAGACATTGAGCTGGCCAGGGAGGATATCCTGAAGCAATATGATGATTCAGAGAATATCAGCAATTATGCCAGGCCCGCAGTGGCTGCCCTGGTAAAGTGCGGTGTTATCAACGGAGCCAATGGCAGGATTGCCCCCAAGCAATATGCCACGCGCGCGGAGATCATCGTGATCCTGCATCGGGCACTGATGCAGGTGAAACAGCTTTGATCAAATGCTCCTAAGACCCCCGCCACGCTTTTTTTAGCCCAAAGGGCTAAAAATACGCTATGAGGCAGGGGTCTTAGGAGGCATTTGATAAAACAATTTCCGAAGGTGGTCATATGCTTTGAACGGTGTCCTCACGGGCGATATAAGTTCCCCCCATTGCTTCTTCACCAACTTCCATCGCATAGCTTTGTACAACCAGCCGTACCTTCGGAAAAATTCTTTTTCTCACAATCACAACCCCTTCGGCCGGTGTTTTCAAAAACCCCGCAACGCTTCAGCGCTCGGCTCCAAAATCTCGAATCTCTTCCTGGACCTGGTGTAACGCATAACGGGTTTTTTGAAGGAGGGAGCTTTCCACGCCCTTATTATCCGGTTTTTTCAGGAGCATTTTGAGTTTTGCAAGCTGCTCTTTTCTTTCACGAACGAGGAATATGATTTCCTCTATTCTTGCCAGCAGGGAACCGCGGTCGAAGCCCCGAACGACGATTTGCGTTCGGGTTTCCATCCAGTTGCCAATATTCGCGCTTTCCACCTTGATATCGGTATCGATGATGCCTCCCACGATCTGTCCTTTGGGAGAATCTACGATGAGCTGCCGGGCACGGACGGAAGAATTCCGAACATAGAATCCCACAAATACGCTTCCTTCACAAAAGACCTCCACATCAG
>JAAYJG010000204.1 GCA_012523055.1 Ruminiclostridium sp.
ACCCCAGAACAGCTCGTCCACTCCGTCATTGTTGAAGTCTAAAACCGGGCAAAGATGGCTGGACCGTGCCCCCATATCATCATACGGAATTTTGATATCCCAGCGTTTTTCAACCCCTTTGCTATAGCCCTGCAAATACATATCCCTGTAGGTTCCCTGTGCGGTTACCAGAACGGGTATGTCATAGGCATAACCGCCTGTGATAAAGAACCGGTATGAATGGGACATGGTATCATGGATAGTATTATCCGGCCATTTCCACTGTCCGGTTGTTTTTCCCGTCAAAGGGTCGATGCGTTCCAATACTCTTGCATTCAGGCTGAACGGCAGGTTGGGATTCAGATTGTTCACAAACCAGATTTCATCCACGCCATCCTGATCCAAATCAAACGAAATAAAGGGTGCATACCAAATACCTGGAATAACGCCATTCCCCAGATCTCTCTTCCACATCATGACACCATCCATGGTGTACAGTGCCATTTTCAGGGTGTCCTCCGGATAATGAAACATCTCATGCCATGGATCCAGATTTCCCTGACGGGAATATACAAATAAAACTGCTTCGGGCCTCTCTTTACCTAAGGATACCGGAACCGAGCGAACCTGTCCCAGCTGAATGCCCAAATCAAATTCCTTTAAACACTGAATATCCATTTTTTCTCCTTTCTGCCGTATCATCCTTTGCCGTGTCTTCAGCAGTCCGATAAGTCTGTCAATTACATTTCGGTACAATGTTTGCGTTCACAGGGAAAACTGTAAACAAGCCTATTTATACAATTCAAGGATATCTTTCTGAAGGTGGGGATACAGATCTGCGTTGCGGTAAGACTGTATCTTCAGCCCTCCGTCCTTATCAATGGTATAAACACTGAATCCCTGCATCAGGGTGTCGGATATCTTTTTGGTCACCGTATTATATGCGCTGTATCCGCTGCACTGGTTATATGCAAGGATGATTCCTTTATACTGAACCGCATAATCATTGACATGATCATGGCCTGAAATCACTGCCTGTGTAGAACCCAAATCATGTATCCTGTCAAAAAAACCGTTATTATGCCCTGATGAGCATACCCTCTCAAGCTTGACGCCATGCAGGAGCTTCGCTTCCGCATCGCTCTCCATTGCTCTCTCATATGCCGTATGGAACTCTACCAAAGGGATATGGGTAAAGATCATAGATTTGACTTTTTTCTTTGCCATCGCATTGATATGATTGACTGTCTCCTGATACCACTGTATCTGGCTGTCTTTGATATAATCATCCTTCCTGTTATTGGTGGACGCAATCTCTTCCTTATATTTTTCCAGATCTTCTTTGGTCATTTCGTCCCCACTGTCAATAAAGTAAAGGGATTGCCGTATTTCTCCCTTTGCATTGAGCAGGTTTATCACATGGTTCCCCACTCCCCATACCATTTCCCCGCTTTTGGTCGTTTTTCTTTCTTTTTCAACCAGGCAATGGGGATAGGAAGCAAAAATATCAATGAACTGCTGTCTGGGAATGCTGGCATCGTTATCCCCTTCATGGTTTCCAAGAACCAGCGTCCAGTAAACGCCCAGCTTCTCCATCAGTTGAGCGAATTGTCTTACAGTTCCTGCCTCCACAGCGGACGTTATGTTATCTCCCACAAACACAACCAGATCGGGCTTTTGGGAAGATATATTCCGGATTATCATCTCCAGAGTTACATTGCCTTTCTCTTTTTTGCCATCCAGATGCAAATCGGTAAAAGCGGCAATCTTAAAATCATCATCCGAAAAATTTCCGGACTCATCTGTTTTGGCAAGAGAAGTATACTCGCCGTCAACCTTGACAACATGATACGCTTTATTTTTCCGAATCAGAGAACGGTCAATCCTGTATTTTACAGGAAATAGCCTTTTCAAGGCTCCTGTCGTATCGGCGAGAGTCTCCTGTATTACACCGGAAAGTACTTTTCTGCTTTCTTCGCTATTGTTTCTGCTTTTCATCGTTCACACCTGCCATTTCAAGCTTTCCTGCTGCGTCTAATGGATAATGGTGAACTTTTTCACCGTTCACATAGAGCACACGATTCTCGATTACATAATGCTCCCTGCCATCGATTACAATTACCCTTCCGTCATCCGTTACCGCAATCTCCATTTGCTCCATATCTTTTAAAACTTCGTCCACATTCTGATACTCTCCGTATGTGCCAACCTTCAATACCCAGACGTTATCACGCCCCGGGCTGATAAATTCACGGTTGCGGCAGGGGCCTTCCTTCTGGACAATGAGACCGTTTAAGGCTCTGATGCCAATATAGCCACCATCCTTCTCCAGAGCAATTGCATATGCACTTACCCTGAAGCTATGGAACTCACTCAACGGCACATAAGCATGCGTGTAATCCAACCGGTTACCTGCTTTGATGTGATACTCCAGAATGCTGATATTTCTATACTGGACTGCCATGGGCAGACATCCGTTGCCTGCCCAGAAGCCAGGACGTCCATTCCCATAAATTTTCACCTCACCCGGATGATTGATGAAAACCTGGGCAGTTCCGTCAAGGGTTGCCTGGACAATATTCTCCTGATAACCCGGTTCATAAGGTCTAAAACCCACAGCAGTAGAGAGAAGGGCTGTGGAATTTTTATACAGATAGAGGTTCACAAATTGGTTGATTCCCTGTGTATTCTGATAAATCAGTTCTTCCTCTCCCCGCAGCCTGACATACCGTTCATATTCCTTTGGCGGTTCATAATCGCCTGTGACGATTGGAACCAATGCCCGGAAATGATCATTCATAAAGCCTGCGTTGTAGAAGAGATACAATAAGGACGTCATTCCAGTGCTGTAGCTTCCCTTAAGCTCCCGCTCATAGGTTCTTCCGAAGCTGGTCATAATATTGCCCTTATGCTCGTTGACTGCCAGTGAAAATGCCAGCATATCCAGTGCCTTCTTTGCCTTCTTATGAAGAGAGGAACCCTTTGGTGTCAAATTATATAAATAACCCAGACC
>JAAYJG010000020.1 GCA_012523055.1 Ruminiclostridium sp.
ACATTGGCCAGGATTTCCTTTTCGCGGCTGGCTTTCATGACGATGGCTTGCTCGTTGTTCATGTACGGATCGGAAATGCTCATATTCTTTTTACGTTCCTCGGTAATGCACATCCCGTTCCAGATGCAGTCGATGTTCTTGGCATTGAGCTCTACTTCCTTGGAATCCCAGTTGATTTCTACAAATTCTGCTTTTACACCAAGCTTCTTGCAAACGGCCTCGGCGAATTCGGTGTCAAAACCAGTCAGTTTGCCCTCCTTATCCATGAAGTTCATGGGAGGATATTGTGTAATCCCAATGATCATAGTGCCCTTGTCCTTTATGTACGCAAAATCGGAATTAGCGCTTGTGGCACTTGTTCCGCAGCCAGCCAGCAGTGCTGTCAGCATAATCAATACAAGGAACAGGGACAGGTTTCTAAAATTCTTTCTCATCATAATTCCCCCTTTTAGAGATGGTCAAAACGATTTATCGTAATGCCACTTTATCTCGCTAAAGTGTTATGTACTATTTATACCACAGGTTTAGTATTTGATCAAGATGCTGATTCATTGCAGTTATATAGTTGCACCTGATCAGTTACTCCTGTGAAACCTGCGAAGGTTTCGTGTCGTTTGGCGACAACTGGGTCGTAGGGGACTGTTCACAGGTAAGCAGGGCAGCCTGCTGAACGAAGTGAAGGATCTCGCATTACTTCCGAATAGATCCTTCGCTATGCTCAGGATGACATCGCTGTGCTCAGGATAAAACACATACTTCTGAACAACTTATAACGAGGCCCAGATGTCCCCCACCTCTATAGGTGGCGGGTACCGATTACCTTAATCAGGCGGCGAGCATATCTCCCGCCTCGATATAACGGTGTGTTGCGATTGCAAGCAATCGCTTCCGTTGTTATAAACTTATTAAAACGGGGGAGCGAAAAGTAACATTGATCTTGTTATGAAAAAACCCGCTAACCTTTGAAGTTAGCGGGTTTTATTTGGCGCGCCCAGCAGAGATCGAATCCACAACCTTCTGGTCCGTAGCCAGACGCTCTATCCAATTGAGCTATGGGCGCAAGATTACACGTTTTAAACGTGCAATATATAGTTTAATATAAAAGGACTAAAAAATCAACAACTGTATAAAAATATTTTCTTCCATTTAGTCCCATATAGCGTCCATAATCGAACTAAAATAAAAGTTAAATACACCATGATTTACGTCGAAGCGGACTTTGCCATTGAAACTAACCAGAAACCCATACTGTTCACACCCACACTAATAAGTTCATAAGTAGCTCAGAGGTATGTGTTTTATCTGAGCGCAGCGAAGGATCTTGTCAGGAGTAATGCGAGATCCTTGACTTCGTTCAGCAGGCTGCGCCTGTTTACCTGTGAACAGTCCCCCACGACCCAGTTGTCGCCAAACGACACGAAACATTAGCAGGTTTCACAGGAGTAACAATAACCCATAAAGTTTACACAAAAAAGCCAGTATTGCTTTACATTTTATCAGTGTAAAAATATAATGGATGTATAATCTGAATTCAATAACAGTTCGTCGGAGGTTCGTTATGCAGATTTCAGGAATAACCTACGTCAAACGTAGAAAAAGGTGGATACCCAAGTTTTTACTATATGTATTCATCGCCTTGGTCATACTTGTTATCATTCTGCTGGGATTATTGATGTTTACAGATATTACAATTCCATATATCAGTGATTGGCTGAAAATGTAAAAGCCGCAGATCTCTGCGGCTTTTCGCTATAACATTTGCCTTCTATTCAGAATAATCAGCACAATCAGGGACAGCAGAACCGCCCCAATCAAGATAAACAACCAGCTTAACGGGTTCGTTTCAAACGGTAACGGTACATTCATTCCATAAAAGCTGAATACAATGGTAGGAATGGACAACACAATCGTCACCGAAGTTAAAAACTTCATCACAATATTCAGATTATTGGATATCACTGAAGAAAACGCGTCCATCATGCCGTTCAAAATGGTGCTGTAGATGCTTGCCATTTCAATGGCCTGCTTGTTCTCGGTGATACAGTCCTCCAGCAATTCCTGGTCTTCCTCATACATCTTGATATGTTTTCCGCGAAGAAGCCTCTCAAGCACGATCTCATTGGATTTCAATGAGGTTGTAAAGAATACAAGGCTCTTCTCAAGCTCGAGCAGCTTGAAAAGCTCTTTGTTTCGCATGGATTTATGAAGGCTTCCTTCAAGGTATTCTGTTTTTTTATCAATATGCCGCAGGTATTTCAGGTAGTCCTTTGCGTTATTAAACAGAATCTGAAAAATGAACCTGGTTTTTTTATAGGTATACAGGTTACGGATTTGTTTGTTGATAAAGGGCTTTAAAATGGGTGCTTCCTTGCTGCAGATAGAGATGAAATATTCATCCCTTACAACCAGGAGGCCCAGCGGCATGGTTTCAAACTTTATATTTTGCTCATCCTCATAAACATAGGGAATGTCTACGATGATAAGGGTTTGATCATCGTCCACATCTATTCTGGGCTTTTCCTCGTCATCAAGAGGGTCCCTTAACAGCTTCGGATCAACTTTCAACTCGTTTTGAACCCTTGCCAGTTCTTCCTCGGTGGGTGCTGTCAGGTTAATCCAGCAGCCCTTTTCAAAGCATTCTGTTCTAACAAGCTCTTTACCGGCTTCAATGGTCTTGAAAATCTCAACCATTTGAATCACCTTCTTTCTATAAAAATCACCTCACAAAAAGAATAAAAGATGGAATCACAAACTTCAGGGCTGGTGCTTCAAACTTTCCACCTGAGTATTACGCTAATTCCAATATAAATAGAAAGAGCCCGCGAAAGCGGACTATCATCACATTCCATGGATCACACTCCCCTCATTGAGCTTTAGCACTATACGGCATGGATAATATCCGGCTGCGTTAAACAAAACCTTAATACGGTAATGTCTGTTGACCCAGTTGGCGTCTCTCGACGTTTCCGGGCAGCAGTTTG
>JAAYJG010000205.1 GCA_012523055.1 Ruminiclostridium sp.
ACGGAAGCGATTGCTTGCAATCGCAACACACTGTTATTGCAACGGCAGGTTTTGCTTTAGCAAAACCATCACACTGCAACAACGAAGCTTCAGCTTCGTTATATCGAGGCGGGAGAAGAGGATTTTGTAAGCAAAATCCAGCACTTCGGGAGTGTACCCACTGGAACACTCCATAAGAGCGACCCGTTATTCAATGCTCGCCGCCTGATTAAGGTAATCGGTACCCGCCACCACACGTTTTTCAGCCCTTGGCTGAAAATTCGTTAAGAGGTGGGGCGGGGACCCATCGGGCATCGTTATTATTTCCACTGCTTTCTTCTGTTCAGGAGCGCATTGATGTGATCCTTGCTGTCGTTTGCAGTTTCTTCCTTTAGGCTTGGTGGCTTTATCTGATTGCTTTTTGGGGCTGCTGGCGGGCCTTTGGGTTTAGACTCCGCTGGTTTTTCCGCTGCAGGGGGTTCTCCAGGCATATCTTGAGCACCGGGTGCTGTCGGCGCAATGACAGCAATTTTCTTTGGCTTTTTTAGCTCTTTCACAATAATGGCAATGGGAGCAACTATTTTTTCCTTCATAAATAAAATGATGGGCTCCAACGGGATCTGCAGCTTGCGCAGTGCAATATCCAAAAGCAGCAAAATCAGTGCGACCAGGATCAACGCATAGGTCAGATCCCTTCTGGCCCCGGTGTTTTGTATCTCGCCTTTGAATACCTCAGACGGGTCGGTTATCAGTCTGCCTCCGCCTGTTTGTGCAAGCTTCTCCAGAAAACCCGCTGCATTTGCATCCAGCAGCCTGTATTCGTCGGAATAGGGCATGACCACTCCCGCGCTGACGTTCTCCACCCCGTTTTCACCGGGCACTTCCAGATGAACCACATAAGCCCCTGGGTTGGATTGGTTGATCGTTCCTTCAAACGTTCCGGGACGGACAGCGTTCAGTTCGATGGTTTCTTTGGTTCCATCCGGCGATACAACGGTTCCTGTGATCGAAGCTTCGTACAGGATGCTGTCGGTCTCAGCCTGCACCGTGACCACACCTTTCCCATCAGCCACCCTGGTTTCAACTGTATAATCGGTATTCAGGTTTTTCTGAACCAGCCAGCCCGCAAGGTTTCCCCAAAAGACAGGGGCATCCTGCCACATGGCCCACTGAGAGGTCCATATTCCCTGGATGTCTGATGTCCAGGCAGCGGTTCTGCCAAGGCCGTATTGCCATGTCGCCAGAACAGGATCCTGAATATCACTTCTGAAAATGGTGCGTGCGGCAGGTTTCACCCGGGTTGCAACATAGCCGTCCAAAGGTGGCACCGCCTCTATTCCTTTTAATAACCCCATGGATGTGACCAGCTCAGTGTAGAACTGCCTGTTCTGCAAATACTTCTGCCCTGCCAGAAAGGCCTCCTTCGCAAAGATACTGGGAATGTCGGAGAACTCATCGGTTTGGTAGTACCTGCCCTGCCCGCCGTAGGCCAGTGCTTTGAGCAGCAGCGTATCAGCACCCTCACCCACAGCAACCGTTGAAAGGGTTATTCCATCTTCACGAACCCCATCGATGATGCGCTCATAGCCATATTGCTCGGCCTGGCCATCGGTTAACAGAATGATATGCTTCAGCTTTGTATCCTTTGTTCTTAAATTCTGCCAGGCTTCCTCCAAAGGATGAAGGATCTGTGTTCCGCCGCCGGGACGAATGGTACCGATTAAATCGGTCGCTTCCTTCAGGCTGGTCAATGGTTCTGTTCGAATCACCCACTGTATGGCGTCATCAAAGGCGATCACACCCAGCTGCTCCCTTTCCTCCAGCACTTCCGCCGCACGGATAGCAGCTTCCTTTGCCAGTTCAAGCTTTGTGATACCGTAATTTCCTCCGGTCATACTGCCGGACTTGTCGATGACAAGGATCAGTCCCAGGTCAGGGTTTTCTTCTTTCGGACGAATATCCATTTCAACCGGAAGGATCGTCTCCAGCGGGGTATCATTGTACCCTCCCGGAGCATAACTGTTTTCCCCGCCGATGGTTAACAGGCCTTTTCCCTGGTGCTGAACAGCCTGCTCAAGCAGGTTCATGAAGTCTGTGTTCAGCCATTCAGCTGAAATATTAGCCAGAATGAACGCGTCATAGGCTAAAAGCCCTGATAAAGAGGTTGGGACTTCATCGGGCTGGGTCCTTGTGATCTGGGCATATTGTTCCAGATACCGCACCAGATTCTCTCCCCGGTTCCCTCTTTCCACCAGTAAAATACGGGGATGATCCGAAATAACGGTAAATGCCGAAAGTGCGTTGTTTTGCAGCACCGTATCGTCTTTTGCAACCACCTCGGCGGTATAGGACACCATACCCCCCTCATCTACCTTGTCGGAGAAGGTAAACAGGTTTTCACCAGGATAAAGCTCCACTTCCTTTTCAGCAGTCAGCGTTCTGTTGCCAAAAAGCCGCACCGTTGCCTTTGTTTGCACATTACTGATGATTTTCATCGAAACATCAAAACGTTCCTTTGCGTTCACCTGCTTCGGTGCTGAGAACGCTTCAATTTGTACTTCTTGCTTTTCGTCGGCGTTATATGCAACCACATCCAGCGTATAACCAAGGCGCTTCAGAAGCCTGGCGGCTTCGAGAGCATCTCCCTTTGTTTCTTTCCCGTCAGATAAGAGAACAAGCCTTTTCCCGGCGTCATCCGGGGTGATCGAGCGTGCGAGCAGCATGGCCTTTTCGATATCGGTTCCGTCGGACTGCATTCTGTCGGGTAGTGCTGTATACCCGGCTTTATCCTGCGGCATCCGAATCACCCTGGATTCATCAGCAAATGCGATCAAGCCTGTAACATCGCGGTTTTCAGCATGGGATACCGCCTCAGAAATAAACGCGTCCATGTCATTCTTTTTTCCACGGACACTGTCTGACAGGTCGGCAATGAAAATCGTTGCGGTTTTCTTCGCCTTTGAGGAGATCTCAGGCGCGGCCACAGCAAGCAGAAGCACAAAAATCAGCACCATACGAAGGGCTGGGATGGCCCATTTTTTAAAAGCCGAACCCAACCGCAGCTTTTTGGCGGTGATGAGAATAAAGACGGCGAGCACCGGAAACAGTGCCATCACCCAAAGGTTGTCAAACGTAATTCCGATTTGCATAAATCCACCATTCCAGTAATAATATCAGGGTTGCCAGGGCCAAAAGGGGCAATGTCAGTGGAAAAGCCGACTTCTGAACCGGTATGCTGACACCTGCTTCCGCCTCTTGTGCAGAAGCTCCGGCTCTGCCGCTCTCCATCTGCCATTCATCGGGCAGATTCACCGTGAAAGCAGTGTTGACGGTTCCGTCTGCCTTTTTCTGCTCCAATCGATATAGGCCCGGGGAATCGGTGCGCAAAAACGGTTCAGGGGGAATCGGCGGGGCAACGGACACGGTCTCCCCACCGGGCAGGTATACTTTTGCGCTTTGAGTATCGGGCTGTAAGCTGAAGCGTATGGCATCCCCGGATAAAACGCCGGATATCGCGTTTCCGCTGCCCGGGGAGTATTCCGTAAGTATATTCGAAATTAAAACAGGGAATTCCGACTTTAGTGGTAGATCCGTTTCATAAAGATTAAACCCAAAGATCAGGACTCTGGTGTTCTGAACCCGACCGTCCATGATAATGGGGTTTCCGTTTGCTTCCATGACGGTTTCAGCCCAGGAGGGCTTTTCCATGATCCGTGTTCTGCCGATGGAAAAGCTGAGTTTGTCCAAGTACTTGAATATGGCATGCTCAACCGGCTGTACTGCCGGTGTATCCATCCAGTCCCCAACGGGGAACAGGCTGTTTTGTTCTGGGGCAAACAGTACAATATTTCCGTCGGCGGGAAGCTTTTCGGGAATGGTCCCGTCCAGAATGTACAAGTCAAACCCCTTGTACTCGGTCACTTCCTCGGGCAGAGTTCGCACAAGCTCAACGCCCTGAATCAGGGAGAATATCTTCTCCAGAAAATAATTACCCCTGGTCACCAGTAACACCTTAACCGGATCATTTGAGAGGATAGTGTCGTAGGCATGGTTATCCGCTTCAAGAATGTCTTTGGTATCGATCACACAATGAAGCTCCGCGATGGTTGGAGGGATTCCCTGCCACCACACAGTTTGGGTTTGCATTGCCTTAACCTCTACCCTCTGGGAATCCAGAAACTCTCCATCTGCATACAGGCTTACAGAAGCTTCGGCGTCTGTATCGCCCTGGTTGCGCAGAATGCTCATGGCCGATATCAAATCCTTAGAACGGGTATGATTGAAGCGGATCAGTGCGAGGTTGTTTTTTTGCCTTTCATAATTTGAAAACTGAATCGTTTCGTTGCCTACGGTGATGGGCTGATCCCCGAACAATACGATTGATGCTTGTTGATCCTGTTTCTTCAAAGACAACAGCAATTCTTCTGCTTTAGCCGGATCCATATAACTGTTCGTCGTTTCAATGGCTTGAATGCTTCTGGCAGCTTCATCAGTGGAAGTGGATGCATAAAGCAATACATTGGCTTCCCGACCTATGGTCACAACGGTGGTCCTGCTTTCATTTGGCAGGTCTTTTACATACTGCAGCGCATCTTTTTTGGCGGCCTCAAGCCTTGTAGGTTGAGTATCGGTGGCTGACATGCTTAGCGAGGTATCTAGAACGAGGATAACTGATTCTTTTTCGCCTTTAAAAAGCTGCAACGCAAGACCGGCTAATGCCAATGTGATCAACAACGCAGCCAGAATCTGTAAAAACATCAGCAGGTTATTGCGCAGCTTCTGCCATGGGGTGCGTGCTTGCATGTCCCGCAGCACTTGCTGCCACAGCACAAGGCTGGACACGGTCAGCTTTTCCCGCTTCTGTTTCAGAATATATAGTAAAAGAATCAGGGGAATGGCCACCAGGCCAAGCAACCCCCAGGGCAACAAAAAAGTCAAACAGTCACATCCTTTTTACATGGGGGACAGGTTCCTGTGTAAATTTTTTTACACAGGAACCTGCGCCCGCACGGTTTAAACGCAGCGTAACCATTGTATTTTACACAGGAACGCCCCGCCTCTGGCTGGGACCTGAGCTCCGCCCTCTGGCTTAATTTTTTACATAGGAACCTGTCCCCGCTGTAAATATAGGAACCTGAGCTCCGCACGTTGTAAATACGGTTTTTGCCATTTGGTCTACGGGCATGTCGGAAGGGAGCAGTGAGTAGTGGACTCCCCACTTCTTGCATTGCTCCTTGATTCCTGATAAAAAATGCTTCAGGTTTTTCTCATAGGCACTCATTAAAGAACCCGAAACAGTAACTTCCATTCTGCGTCCGGTTTCGCTGTCAATCAGTTCCAGAGCGCCGGACAGCTCGGGTGAGAGCTCCTGTCTGGAAAGAATATGGCACAGAAAAACCTCCTGCCGGCGGTATTTCAAATACTTCAAAGCTTCATCCATGCCTTCGTCCATCAGCCCATCTGTAATGACAATGCTGATCCCCCGGCCAACCTTCCACTCCATTTTTCGAAGCGCTTGCGCGAAACTGCTTTTTCCGTTGTTTTCAAGCCCTTTCAACACATTGACCACTTCCATAAAGACGGCCTGGGTGCGAAACGGCCCGAAGGGCTCCTGTACACTGTCATTCCACGGCAGAATATGCACCCTGTCATAGGCCACCAGGCTGATATATGAAAGTGCTGCCGCAAGCCGTCTTGCGGCCAGATTCTTATCAGGGTCGCCATACTTCATCGAAAGGCTGATGTCCAGGAATATTTGAATGGGTGCTTCCCGTTCCTCCATAAAAAGCTTGACGAACAGCTTGTTAAACCGGCCGTAAGCGTTCCAGTCTATCCGCCGGAAATCGTCCCCGGGCACATATTCCCTGAAATCTGAAAACTCTACCGAGCTTCCCTTGCTTCTGGATTTTCTGTTGCCCGAAGCCTGCCCGGACAAAGGAATACCCACTTGAAGGGACAGCGTTTGAATTTTTTTCAGCGTCTCATTGTCGAGAATTCTCATGAGTAGGTTTTCACATCCTTCAACAGTGCATCGATCAACTTATCCGGCGTCATTTCATCGGAAACCGCATCAAAATTCAGGAATATTCTATGCCTTAAAGCGGGATAGGCAACCTTTTGAATATCTTCAAAGGATACATTTAACCTGCCGCTTAACAGCGCGCGAATTCTGGAGGTGCCTATGATGGCCTGCGCTGCACGGGGGCTTGCACCGTAACGGACATACTTTTTTGTGACCTCCGGGCTGTTTGCCTCATCCGGATGGGTTGCCATGACCAGCCTGATTGCGTAGTCCATTACCGGTTCAGCAATCGGAAGCTCTCTGGAAACGCTTTGGATATGAAGGATTTCTTCTGCATCCGTGACAGTTTCATATTCTTCAACCTTGTTTGTTGTGGTCAGTTGAATAATGCCCTTTAATTCATTAAAATCTGGAAACGGAACATCCAGCTTAAACAGGAACCTGTCCATCTGCGCTTCAGGCAGCGGGTAGGTTCCTTCCATTTCAATCGGGTTTTGCGTGGCCAGTACAAAAAACGGTTGCGGCAGCCGGTGGGTGGTGTTTGCTACCGTAACGGTGGCCTCCTGCATGGCCTGGAGCATGGCGCTTTGAGTTTTAGGCGTGGCACGGTTGATTTCATCGGCCAGCACAATATTGCTGAACACCGGGCCGGGTTGAAATTGAAACATGCCTTCCCCGCCTTCTTTGCGGCTGACCAGGTTGGTACCGGTCACATCGGCCGGCATCAGGTCGGGGGTGAACTGGATGCGTGAAAACTCCAGTCCCATCACCTTTCCCAGTGTATTGACCAGCCTGGTTTTTCCAAGGCCCGGCATGCCTTCAAGAAGGATGTTCCCACCGGCCAGCATGCACAGGATCACCTGACGGATCACTTCCTTCTGCCCTATCATATGACGGGAAACCTCCTGCTCTATCCTGCCTACGGTTTCCAACACTTTTTTGAAATCTTCCTGTTGTGTCTGCATGGCAATGTTCCTCCAATACTCCCGGTGGACGCCTTTGGGGCTGCACCGATGCCCGGGCCCGGTACACCTATGTTCACAGGTGTGATATCTATTTTTTTGATTGGTTCGTGATTAGCAGTCATTTCAAAGAAGGAATGGGTATTGCGTTAACCCTCTTTTTGATAAATTTAGTATATACTGAGGAATGGTATTCCGTCCAAAGTGGGCTACGCCCACAACCCAACAGCGGTACTCACAGCTGCAAAACATCAAATTCTTGTTTTAATTTGATGTTTTGCAGCAGTAAGTTACTATTGCAGTGAACTGAAATAATCCCGGACCAGATCCTTCATGCCCGGCGGAATATCCTGACTGTCCATGGTCTGTGCGGCCTCATCCCGGTATTCGGTTAAAACCTCCTGCCAGGGCATCATGGTTCCCTTTTGAACCGGTGCGTCATCGGCTTCGTTGAAGGTGCTGCTGCCCGATTCCAGCTTTTGCCCCGAAAGCGAAGACTCATTCCCTTCCCCACCTAACCGCTCGGGTACATAGATGCGCTGATATTCATTCTCTTTACGGGAGCCCGGGGCTCTTCCGCTACCCGGTTGATCTCCTTCATTATAACCCTGATCCTCACTGGTAGAGCCCTCGCCTGCACCCGGACCACCACCCTGACCTTGACCCTGTCCTTGACCCTGGCCTTGGCCTTGGCCCTGGCCTTGACCCTGACCTTCACCCTGACCTTCACCCTGGCCTTCACCTTCTCCTTGGCTCTGCCCCTGGCCCTGCCCTTGATTACCGGGCTGATTCCCCTCTCCCTGAGCAGTCTTGGAGCCACTACCGCCTTGCTTCCCGTTTTTGACGCTTTGATCCACCTGGGCTATAGCCCTGCGCGCATTGGAAGAGGCTTTGCCGATTTCACCGGCGGCCTGCGTAAAGGCCTGCTGCCCCTCGGCACTTACCTGAGTTTGTTCTAACAACTCAGATAAGCTTTGTGCCAGTTCAGTGCTGCTTTTAGAGCCTGATGCAGCAGATGCAGCCAGGTTTTTTAAAGCTTCAGCCAGCATAGGATTATTTGCAATTTCAGAGGCTGCATTTTCAAGCATTTCGGCCAGCTCATTCCGTGCTTGTGCATCTTCTAATTCTTTTTTCAGTTGCTCGAGAGCTTCTTTTAACGCCTCTTCATCCTGGTTTTTCATCGCTTCAGCCAGTTTCTCGGTTAAAGAAGAGCCCGCAAGCGCATTTTCCATTTCCTTCAGATCTTGCAAGGGGTTTTGTGCCTGAAGTTTTTCCATCAGGTTCTCCATCTGGGCCAACCCCTTCAGGGCATCCTCTTCAGTCTTAGCCTGCTTGAAGGCCTCTTTCAGCTTTTCCAGTGCCTCCTGAAGCTGCTCCAGCTGTTCCTGAGTCATTTCAGGATTCTGCTTCAGCTGTTCCTTTACCTTTTCCTCTATCTCCTTTTCCTGCTCCTTCATTTCAGTAATCAGTGCTTCCCGAAGCTGTGTCTGCCGGGAGACCCTGCCCGGAACCAATGAAAGCATAAAAGCAGCCAACAGCATTACTGAAGCTGCCAGCAGCAATTTCCTGGACAAGGTGATTCGATAAGCCCCAGCCAGGTTGGTTCCATTCAATGCCGCTTTGGTATCTTCCCTTTGCAGGCGGGCAATCGGCGAAGGATCATCCTTCAGGTACCAGGCCGTGATCACGCGCTCTTTCAATCCCAGGCTGTCAGCCTGAACCATGACCTTTTTTCTTGTGGGCACGGTAAACATGGCGGCAATCAGCACCGCCGGCAGGCAGGCTGCCAAAATGTACAGCAGCTTAAGACGCATAAAGGGAATTACCACAAACAGCGATAAAAAGGCCAGCACCAATGAAACCGCTCCGGCTGCAACCAATATGATCTGAAGCCATTTCAGCCCGGCCTGTAAATGCATTTTTCTTTTCAGTGGCTTTAAAGCCCGGTCTATAAACCCTGGTTCCATGCTATCCCCTTTATCTTTCAGGTTTTACTTTCTCCTGTGTATTGGGTTTAATATACGTGCGCTTAAGAAAATCAGCCCCAGTGATGCAAGAATGTTGAACAAACCATTCACCAGCCACGGACGCATCCATTTCCAGAACCCTGGCGCAACCGCGATCAATCTTTCAATTTCCTGGGCTGCGCTGGAAAGTATACTCCCACCGCCGTATCCATAATACCTACTCATGCCGGAATCTCCAATATAAAAGCTTGTAAACCCGAAAACCGACGATGAGAACAGTGCGGTTACATAATCCTGATATACAGGATTGAAGCCTGACATGTTAAACCGCTGCTTAAGCGTGACGGAAATTGCAAATACGATGAACGGCCCAAAAGTGATCAACCCCAGGGTAATATAGGTGGTGATGATAGCAACAATATTTCTTTTAAACAGCGTGGAAAAAAACACACCACAGCTGGCCACAAAAAATGAAGTCATCACATAGAACAGCAGCAGCTTGAAGATATCCAGAAAGCCG
>JAAYJG010000206.1 GCA_012523055.1 Ruminiclostridium sp.
GAAGACCCCTTGATATGGTGCCTGTAATTCTTTCCATGCTGAACTCTCCCTTCCAAAACCGGATTCCTCTGAAATCTGAGCTTGGGTCATTCCTGATTTTCTTCTACTGACACTTGTATTATACATGGTGTTATGGTATAAGTAAAATAGATACATTTAATGATTGGTATAAGGAATGGTTATATGATCTCAAAAATAGACACCTACAGAATTTTTAATGAAGTTGCCAAGTATCAAAGCTTTTCCCGGGCCGCCAAGGCATTGTATATGATACAGCCCGCAGTCAGCCAGGCTATCATGAACCTCGAGCGAGATATGAAGATCCGGCTGTTCACCGGAACCTCAAAGGGGGTTACACTGACGACCGACGGACAGCTTCTGTTTGAATATATCACTTCAGCGATAAGCCTGATAGAAGCAGGGGAAAGGAAAATATCCGAATCCCGGGATCTGATGTTCGGAGAACTGAAAATTGGTGTGGGAGATACCATATCCAGGTATTACCTGCTGCCATTCCTGGAGAAATTTCATCAAAATTCACCGAATATCAAACTGAAAATTATCAACAGAACCACTCCGGAACTGGTCAGAATGGTGAAATCAGGCGACATTGACATTGCGGTCTGCAACCTTCCCGTGAAGGATTCTGCCATAGAGATTCTTCAATGCATGGCGGTTCATGATGTTTTTGTATGTGGTGAAAAATACAGGGAGCTTTCCCGGATGCCCCAAACAGTTGAGGAGATAACGAAGAATCCATTGATCCTCCTTGAACGCAAATCAAATTCGCGGCAATTTGTTGAGAAGCATTTGGCCTCCAGGGGGATCAAGCTTGAGCCTGAAATTGAATTGGGTTCTCACGAACTGTTACTGGAGTTTACGAAGTATAACTTTGGCATATCCTGCGTCATCGATGAATTTTCGCAGGAATATTTGCAAAAAGGGCTCGTGTATAGAATTCATCTTTCTGAAGAAATTCCTGAAAGGTCCATTGGCTTCTGCTATCTGAAAGGGGTTTCTCTGTCTGCTGCTGTAAGGGAGTTTGTTCGCATTACACAGGGTGCTTGATGGTTATTGCCCGACAATTATTGCATGCATGGAATGAATGAAGCGCTCGGCGGTGAAATCATCATGATTTAACTGATTTGTTCAACGCTGCATGGAAATGAATAAAGCGCTTTGCGGTGAAATCATATCATATATTTTTCATACCGGGGAATACTTTTCTTTATGCAGGATTTCAATTTTGAAGTTTCAAAAACTGCTTGAACTATTCCTGGTTATATGTTACTATCATAAGTGAAAAAATTAACAAAATCACCTTAGACAGCTTAGCTATTGTAGTGTATGATTCATCTCATGATTATTAATAATAATGGAAGGAGACCAACATATGAATACTCAAAACAAAAAGTTGCAGGCATGGGTCAAAGAAATGACCGAACTGTGCAAGCCTGATCAGGTTTACTGGTGCAATGGTTCCGAAGAAGAAAATGAACGACTGCTAAAGGAAACGGTTGCCTCCGGGTCAGCCGTTAAATTAAATGGGGAAAAGCTTCCTGGCTGTTATCTTTTCCGCAGCGATGCATCAGACGTTGCACGCGTAGAAAACCGTACTTACATCTCTTCCAAAAAACAAGAGGATGCCGGCCCCACCAATAACTGGGTTGACCCGGTTGAACTGAAGAAAACCATGACCGGTCTGTACGATGGGTGCATGAAGGGGCGTACCATGTATGTCATTCCTTTCTCCATGGGTCCGGTAGGTTCCCCCATTTCCAAAATAGGCGTTGAAATCACTGACAGCACATACGTTGTCGTGAATATGCGCATTATGACCAGAATGGGCGATAAGGTTCTAGAGGTATTGGGGGCAAATGGAGAGTTTGTACCTTGTCTGCATTCGGTAGGTGCTCCCTTGGCAGAAGGCCAGAAAGATATTGCCTGGCCCTGTGCTCCGATTGAACAGAAATATATCAGCCATTTCCCCGAAGAAAGAACAATTTGGTCCTATGGCTCCGGTTACGGCGGAAATGCTTTACTGGGTAAGAAATGCTTCGCACTTCGCATTGCTTCCGTTCAGGCGCGTGATGAAGGTTGGCTGGCCGAGCACATGCTCATACTGAAACTTACCGATCCCAATGGAAATGTAAAATACATCACCGGCGCTTTCCCAAGCGCGTGCGGAAAAACCAACCTGGCTATGCTGGTTCCCACCATTCCGGGCTGGAAGGTTGAAACCATTGGCGACGATATTGCCTGGATGAAATTCGGCAAGGATGGCCGGCTGTATGCCATCAATCCCGAAGCCGGCTTCTTTGGTGTTGCTCCGGGTACCTCCTACGATTCAAACTATAATGCTATGGTCAGCGCCAGCAAAAATACCATCTATACCAATGTTGGTCTTACCGACGATGGGGATGTATGGTGGGAAGGCATCGGCCGTGAAGCTCCTGCCCATCAGATCGATTGGAAGGGCAAAGACTGGACACCTGAATCAAAGGATCCTGCCGCTCATCCGAACGCCCGCTTCACAGCCCCCGCAAAGCAGTGCCCATCTATTGCACCGGAATGGGAAGACCCCAATGGTGTGCCGATTTCCGCAATCCTTGTTGGCGGACGCCGCCCAAGCACCATCCCACTGGTTCATGAGAGCATGGACTGGAATCATGGTATTTTCATGGGCTCCATCATGGGTTCTGAAATTACTGCAGCAACGATAGACAAGAATATCGGCAAGGTCCGTCGCGACCCGTTTGCCATGTTGCCGTTCATTGGCTATCATGTGGGCGATTATTTACAGCATTGGCTGGATATCGGCCAAAAAGAAGGCGCAAACCTGCCGAAGATTTTCTATGTGAACTGGTTCCGCAAGGATCAGAACGGAAAATGGCTGTGGCCAGGCTTTGGTGAAAACAGCCGCGTTCTGAAATGGATCTTTGAGAGAGTATCCGGTGAAGGCAAGGCCATAAAAACTCCCATCGGCTATATGCCCACCGATGATGCTATTGACACTAAAGGCCTGAAGGTCAGCGCTGAAGACATGCATGAACTGCTGAAGGTGAACAAGGAAGAATGGCTGAAGGAAGTTGAGTCCATCAAGGAGCATTATAAGAATTACGAGCCCAAGCTTCCACAAGAGCTGAAAAATCAGCTGAAGGCGTTGGAAGAACGTCTGAAGGCATAATCCTGTTACAGAATCAAAAAATGACGGGCCCGGGTGGTGTTGATACCATCCGGGCCCGTTTTCTGTTATTGGCATATTTGGGAATGCCATTCCAAAGTTTTCCTGATTTCCGCGCTTTTTGGATCGCACAGTGATTATTGTATTCCTGTTTAACTGCCAGTACACTATATCACTCTTCTGGCCCCGAGATAACGCTGTGAATAATAGGGGTTGTCCATCAGAGATATGGTAATTTTTCCTGCGCCCGAACTGGCGTGAACAAACTGGTTGTTTCCCAGGTAAATCCCTACATGGGAAGGTCCCGGCTTATAGGTTGTGAAGAACACCAGGTCTCCTGGCTGTAACTGATCTTTATTCACCCATTTACCAAAATAGTATTGATTAGCGGACACTCTCGGGATTGTGATACCGTTTTCTGACATGATGTAGCTGGCAAACCCCGAGCAGTCAAAGCCTTTCGGTGAGGAGCCGCCCCATACATAGGGAACCCCTGTATAGCCCTTCGCTGCTTTCACCACCTTTTTTGCCTTAATCATTCGGGATGTTTGTGGGCCGACAATACCGTCGATAACCAGACCATTGTTATATTGAAAGGCCCTGACGGCATACTGCGTTATGCTGCCGAAATAGGTGGTTGTATTGGGCTGGGTGATATAACCCAGGTACTGTAAATCCTTTTGGAGGTTTTGCACCTCTATGGATCGCATTCCGTAATAAAGTGTTTCTTGCTCTGTATAGTAATCTGCCTGAGCAATGTTTGGCATCATGATCATGGTGAAGATGACGACCGCAAAAGCTGTAATCCATTTTTTCATTGTTCTAACTCCTTTCCATTCATGGGAATAGTTCCCCGTTCTTTACAGACTTGAAAATACAAGCCCCATGCCGATTGGAAATTAGCAACATGCTCACTAACCCTGTGCCCAATTATAAAGGCGGAATGCGTTGAATACAACCTGAAAAATTTGTTAAAATCACGGTTTTTCTGTTCCGTTAAAAATTACAATCTGAACATTTCTACTTGAAACGCACTGATATCAAGGCATTGAAAGATTAATTACTGAACATTTCCACGCCGGTCGCAGTAAAACTGTATTGAGGGCTGATAAAACTGCTTAATTCCTGAACAGAATGGGTAAAGAGTCTTCAGGCTCAAGGCTTTCAGGATGAAAGAACAGAATATTTACACCAGAGGGAAGGTGCATTAAAATGAAATTGTACGTAACAATTGCATTAATAAATCGGATTTGAATGGAGTCCGGGACTTCAGGCCATCAGATCAATAAGCCTTTTCCAGCACATCTGTTTCATAGTGGGGGGAAGGGCTGGAAATGTTTAAAAGCCCGATAAAATACCAAAAGTTTGTTCAATAGAGGGGGAATTGTGTTGCAGGCAGAACCTGTGAAAAAAGTTGCGGAACAGGCAGTACCGGTTTCAAGCAACAGCCTTTTCCATCGAATCAGGCAAAAACTGATAACCAGAGGTGAATGGCAGCTATATCTGTTGATTTTACCTGTCGTGATCTATTTTATTATTTTCAATTACATACCCATGTATGGAATCCAAATCGCATTTAAAAACTATAGCATCACCAAGACAATTTTTGAAGCGAGAAGGGTGGGGTTGGACTATTTTGAAAGGTTTATCAACTCGCCGATGTTTTCCCGGCTGTTTAAAAACACCATTATTCTTAGCCTGTATGATCTGCTGGTGGGCTTCCCATTTCCGGTGATATTCGCCCTGGTTTTAAACCAAACCCAAAGCAAAAGACTTGTTAAATTCTCACAGACAGTCACCTTTGCACCTTACTTCATATCCATGGTTGTGCTGGTCGGAATGATGTACCTGTTCCTGTCTCCATCCTCCGGTGTTGTGAACAAGCTGATAGAAGCCCTTGGAGGAGATCCAATCTACTTTATGGCTGACGCAAAGTGGTTCAGGCATATCTACGTGCTCTCCCATGTGTGGCAGCGGACGGGCTACCAGGCTATCATCTATTTTGCCGCGTTGACATCCATCGATATTGGATTGTATGAAGCGGCCACTTTGGACGGAGCCTCCAAGCTTCAAAAAATATGGTATATTGATCTGCCAAGTATCACTCCAACCGTTGTGACCATGCTTTTACTGGCCGTCGGAAGAATACTGAACGTAGATACCCAAAGAACCTTGTTGATGCAGGCACCGACAAACCTGGGTACCTCGGAAATCTTTGGCACTTATGTTTATAAGGTAGGCCTTTTGAACAACCAACCCAGCTACTCAACAGCCATCAACCTGTTTCAAACCATGATTAATCTGGTATTGTTAATTATAGTAAATTACACCAGCAAAAAACTTACGGAAGAAAGTCTGTGGTAGAGGAGGTGCACAAGATGAAGCTGGCAGCTGCCAAAACAACAATAAAAGACACAAGGGAAGACCTGATCTTCAATGTCATCTCAAAAACTATTATCATCTTGTCCTGCTTACTGGTGTTGTACCCCTTATATTTCATCTTGATCGCCTCCATCAGCAACCCTGATTTTGTGTTATCCGGTGAGGTAATATTGTTTCCAAAGGGGATAACCTTATCCGGTTACCAGAAAATCTTCAAGTTTCATGACTTGATGAACGGCTATAAAAATTCGTTTTTCTATGCCATCGTGGGGGGCTTATTAAGCGCGGCCTTTACCCTGTTTGCGGCATATCCGCTTTCAAAACAGAGCTTCTCAGGTCGAAAGGTCTTTACAACCTTCCTGCTGATCACCATGTTCTTTCAGGGTGGCATGATCCCTCTGTACATTGTCGTAAACAAGCTGGGGCTTAGGAATACCCCCTATGTGCTGCTGATTGTCAACGGGATTCAGGTGTGGAACCTGCTGGTTACCAGCTCATATTTCAAATCAAGCCATATTGAAAGCCTCAGCGAAGCGGCAGAGATTGATGGGTGCTCGCATTTTGGGTATTTCTTCAAGATTCTGATGCCCATCTCCAAGCCGATTGTGATTACGATGCTGCTGTTTTATGCCGTATGGCAATGGAATGATTTCTTCCGGGCGATGATATACCTTGATAAGAAAACATATCAACCATTGCAGATTGTATTAAGGGATTTACTGGCGTCCTCTCAGGTATCCTCAGCCGTCTATGACCTGATGGAGGATCAGGAGGCGCTGAACGAAATGCTTCGTGCCGCTGAGCAAATGAAATATGGGGTTATTGTGATGGCAACCCTGCCGATGATGATCGTTTATCTGGTGATGCAGGAGTACTTTGTAAAGGGCATCACAATGGGCTCCGTGAAGGGATAGACTTGAACGCAGAGCTTGTATGTCAGGATTTCCCGGCATTCACCCGAGGTTTACCTTCATAAAAGAAAGCATCTGAGCAAACAGTTTTTGTATGTTATCTCCCTTGCGGGAGTAAACAAAATAAAATCAGGAGGTATTTGAATGAAAACGAAAGGAATGAAAACAAGGGTTTTATCACTCGCACTGGCCGTTCTGTTTGTTTTTCTGGCTGTCGGCTGTGCTCCAATTGTAACATCACCATCAGGCACCGGTGACAAGACACCAACCCAGACTGACGAAACCAAGACACCGGCAGATGAGACCAAAACACCTGCAGAGGCCACTCCCGCACCAAAGGGTGACGGACGTGAAATGGTGGGAAACATGTACAAAACCGGGCTTCCGATAGCCAAAGAACCGGTCTCCTACTATTTTATGGGCCTCCAGATGAACAACACAAGACCGAATAACCTGGATGAAACCGATATGATGCTTAAAATCGCAAAGGAAACCAACATCTCGATTGACTGGGAACTGGTTCCACAGGCATCCTGGACCGAAAAGAAAACCCTTACCATCGCCAGCGGTGAATATCCGGATGCATTCTTTGGGCCGTTGAGCCTGTCCTCCAACGAGGTTCAAAACCTTGGAGCAAATGGTGTTCTTGTTGCTCTGGATGACCTGCTTGCAAAATACGCCCCAAACATCACCGCCATTATAGATGAGTATCCTATCTATGAAAGCTTCCTGCGCAGTATGGATGGAAACCTTTATCAACTGGGCAGCCTTACCGATGAAGGCTTTGACTCTCTGATTTCCACCATCATCAACAAGGAATGGCTGGATAAGCTTGGACTGCCCGTGCCTACAACCACGGACGAGTTCTACAACACACTGAAAGCGTTCAAAAACAATGATTTAAATGGAAACGGACAGAGAGACGAAATCCCGCTTAGCTTCCTGTATGTTGAAGGATCCAACATCAACCGTGAAGTGAAGCGCGACCATCGCCCGTTCTATTATGCTTTTGGCAGCCTGGATACACCTTTTTACATCAACATCAATGACAAGGATGAAGTTTTCTTCACTGCCATGCAAGATGAATGGAAGGAAGCAACGAAATTCCTTCATAAGCTGTATGCTGAGAAGCTGATCGACCAGGAAGTGTTCACCCAGGACAGAACCCTTCTGACACAAAAACTGAGAACGCAAAAGAACGTGGGTGTTTACACCGATTATAGAAAAGATCAATCC